>JANOYK010000731.1:0-12692 GCA_031428855.1 Burkholderiales bacterium
TGACCGGATGGCGGATCGCGCGGATGCCGACCTTGTTGATGGCGATGTGGCGCGTGTCGACCGAGCTTTGCACATCGACCAGCGGTTTGGCGTCGAACGCCGGATCACGAGTATTCATAAAATAATTTCCCGGTGCGGGTAATGACGACAGTCTACCCGTTATTTGTGTGGTGTTTGTCCTGTGCCAGCGTCAAAACGTGGTGCTTCAGGCCGATTTTTTCAAGGGCAGCGCATCATGATTCAGACGCGCTTCAATCGATTTGCGGATGCCAGCCGCATCCAGCCCTTCGAGCGCCAGCAACTTGGCCGGATCGCCATGATCGACAAACCGGTCGGGCAGGCCCAGCAGCAGCAGCGGCACCGTGATCGACGCCGCGTCGAGCGCTTCGGCGCAGGCCGCGCCCGCGCCGCCGGCAATCACGTTTTCTTCCACCGTGACCAGCAGATCATGGCTCAACGCCAGCTCGCACAACAAGGTTAGGTCAAGCGGTTTGACAAAACGCATGTTGACCACGGTGGCATCGATCTGCGCACCCGCCGCCAGCGCCGGCGTCACCATCGAACCGAACGCGAGGATCGCCACGCGCCGGCCGGTTTTCTGTCCTGCCGGTTTTTGTCCGGTCAGGGTACCGCTGCGCCGCCGCACCTCGGCGCGGCCCCACGGCAGCGCCGTCATCTGTTGCTGCACTTCCACCCCGGCACCGGCACCGCGCGGATAGCGCACCGCCACCACATGGTCTTGCAGGAAGCCGGTGTAAAGCATCTGGCGGCATTCGTTTTCATCCGCCGGGGCCAGCACTGACACATTGGGCAGGCAGCGCAGGAACGTCAGGTCATAGCTGCCGGCGTGGGTTGCGCCATCGGCACCGACCAGGCCAGCCCGGTCAATCGCCAGCAGCACCGGCAGTTTTTGCAGCGCCACGTCGTGAATCAACTGGTCATAGGCGCGCTGCAGGAACGTCGAGTAAATCGCCACCACCGGCTTCAAGCCTTCGCACGCCAGACCGGCCGCAAAGGTGAGCGCGTGCTGCTCGGCGATGCCGACATCGTGATAACGCGCCGGAAACTGCTCGGCAAATTTCACCATGCCGGAGCCTTCACGCATTGCTGGGGTGATGCCGATCAGGCGCTGGTCAGCCGCGGCCATGTCGCACAGCCAGTCGCCAAACACCTGCGTATACGTCGGCTTGCCGCCGGGCTTGGCGACGATGCCCTGCTTCGGGTCAAACTTGCCGGGACCGTGATACAGCACCGGATCGGCTTCGGCCAGTTTGTAGCCCTGGCCTTTTTTGGTCACAACGTGAAGGAACTGCGGCCCCTTGAGTTCCTTCAGATTTTCCAGCGTCGGGATCAGCGATTCGAGGTCATGGCCGTCAATCGGCCCGATGTAGTTGAAACCAAATTCTTCAAACATGGTGCCCGGCACCACCATGCCCTTGGCGTGTTCTTCAAACCGTTTGGCCAGTTCCCACAGCGGCGGCACCACACCGAGCACCGCCTTGCCGGTCTTGCGCACCGCCGAATACACCGGCCCGCTCATCAGGCGCGCGAGGTAGCGGTTGAGCGCCCCCACCGGCGGCGAGATCGACATGTCGTTGTCGTTGAGCACCACGATCAGGCGCGCGTCGTCATGCACGCCGGCGTTGTTCATGGCTTCAAACACCATGCCGGCCGTCATCGCGCCGTCGCCGATCACGGCCACGGCGAAGCGGTCTTCACCTTTGAGCTTGGCCGCCAGCGCCATGCCGAGCGCGGCCGAAATCGAGGTCGATGAATGGGCCGTGCCGAAGGTGTCGTACTCGCTCTCACTGCGGCGCGGAAAGCCGGAAATGCCGCCGAGCTGGCGCAGGGTCGGCATGCGGTCGCGCCGTCCCGTGAGAATCTTGTGCGGGTAGGTTTGGTGGCCGACATCCCAGACGATGCGGTCATACGGCGTGTTGAACACGTAGTGCAGCGCAATCGTGAGTTCCACCGTGCCGAGATTGGACGATAAATGGCCGCCGGTTTGCGACACCGATTCGAGCACATAGGCGCGCAGTTCGGTGGCGAGCTGTTCCAGCTCTGTCCGCGGCAGGCGGCGCAAATCGGCCGGGTCGTTGATCGAAGTAAGCAAGTCGTGCATGGTCAAAAACTGCGTTGTGCAATAAACCGCGCCAGTTCGCGCAGGCGTTGGGCGCGTGCGCCAAAGGGTTCGAGTGCGGACAGGCCATCGTCCAGCAATTCCTGGGCGCGCAATCGCGCGCCGGCCAGGCCGAGAATCGATACGTAGGTCGGTTTGCCGGCATGTTTGTCTTTGCCGGCGGTTTTGCCGAGTGTGGCGCTATCCTGGGTGCTGTCAAGAATATCGTCCACCACCTGAAACAGCAGCCCGGCGCATTTGGCGTAATGGTCCAGCCGGGTCCGCTCGGCTGCGGCCAGCGGCGCGCCGCACAGGGTGCCAAGCGTCACCGCAGCGCGAATCAGCGCGCCGGTTTTGTGGATATGCATCATTTCGAGTGCCGGCTCGGTCAGGGCCTCGCCCACTGCATCCATGTCAAGCTGCTGGCCGCCGCACATGCCGCGCGAGCCGCAGGCGAGACCCAGCACCTCAAGCATTTCAAGCTGTGCCGCCACATCGGACCCAGCGCGGCGTGATGCCAGCAGGTGCATCGCCAGCGCCTGCAGCGCGTCGCCTGCCAGGATCGCCGTCGCCTGATCGAATTCAATATGCACGGTTGGCCGGCCACGCCGCAGGATATCGTCATCCATGCACGGCAAATCGTCGTGTACCAGCGAGTAGGCATGCACGATTTCCACCGCCATCGCCGGGATGTCGAGTGCTTCCCGCCCGGCCCCCGTCAATTCACCCGCAGCATAGACCAGCAGCGGGCGCACCCGCTTGCCGCCGCCGAGCACGGCATAGCGCATCGCATCGTGCAGGCGCGCCGGGGCCACGCTGGCCGGCGGCAGCAACGCCGCCAGACAGGTTTCCATGCGGCTCTGCACATCCTGCATCCAGGCGGAAAAAGGCGGCGCGCCGGCCACCGGCCCCTGCGGCGCGCGCATCACAGCCGCCGGCGCGCTGACCGTGTTCATTCGCCGTTCTCCAGATTGAGCGGTTTCAGGATGCCGTCTTCCAGCACCCGGACGTGCTGCTCGGCCGCGCGCAGGCGCGCTTGTGCCGCCTGCACCAGTTCGGCCCCGCGCTGATAGCGCTTGAGTGATTCTTCGAGCGGCAATTCGCCCGCCTCCATCGCCGCCACAATCGCCTCCAGCTCGGCAATGGCGTCTTCAAATGGCAGATCGCCCGCCGCAGGAGACGGGGAAAGTGCCTGCGTGGACTCTGGCGCTGCGGCTGGCTTGGGCATGGGCGGGTTGATGCGGGACGGTGCGGGAAGGTTGACGCAGGTCAATTTCCTGCTTCGAGTGCGGCAAAGCAGGCATTTTACCCGTGCCGCAGGGTAAAATAGCTTTCTGCACGTCGAAATCAGGCATCAGCGGCTCTCTGTTTTGGTCCGCCACTCGATATCGGCTCATCGTTCGAGGTTTCTCTTACGGCCTTTGGGAGGAATTGGTGTTATGTCGGACTTGGGGCTCACCCATCAATTGCGGCCGGCGCAATCACAACTACCGGTAGATTGGTATCACTCACAAGCGCAATTCGACCTCGAACTGCGCACCCTGTTCAAACCCGGACCCGGCTACGTTGGCCACGAATTGATGGTGCCAGCGCCGGGTGATTACCACGCCATCGGCTGGATGAACGATGCCCTGGCGCTGGTGCGTGGCACCGAAGGTATCGAAGGCACCAGCGGCACCGGCGGCATCGAACTGGTCTCCAACGTCTGCCGCCACCGCCAGGCCATCATGCTGAACGGCCGCGGCAATCTGGCGCAGCACGGCGGCAACATCGTCTGCCCGGTACACCGCTGGACCTACAACCCGCAAGGCACCCTGTTGGGCGCGCCCTCGTTTGGCGTCAACCCCTGCCTCGATCTGCACCGGGTTCCGCTGCAGCGCTGGAACGGCCTGCTGTTTCGCGGCACGCGCGACATCGCCGCCGATCTGCGCCAGTTGAGCGTGCAGGCCGACCTCTCCTTCGACGGCTACCGGCTCGATCACGTGCATGTGCATGAGTGCCACTACAACTGGAAGACCTTCATCGAGGTCTATCTGGAGGATTACCACGTCGAGACGTTTCATCCTGGCCTGGGCAACTTTGTCACCTGCGACGATTTGGTCTGGCAGTTTGACGACCGCTACTCGGTGCAGACGGTCGGCGTGAGCAGCCAGTTTGACCACCCCGGCAGCGAAAAATACCGGGTCTGGAAAGAACAGTTACTCAAATACCGCGAGGGCAAACCGCCCAATCACGGCGCGATCTGGCTCACCCTGTATCCCAACATCATGGTCGAGTGGTATCCGCATGTGCTGGTGGTGTCACACCTGATACCGCGCGGGCCGCAGCACACCACCAACATCGTCGAGTTCTACTACCCCGAAGACATCGTGCTGTTCGAGCGCGAATTCATCGCCGCCGAGCAGGCCGCCTATCTTGAAACCAGCGCCGAAGACGATGAAATTGCGCTGCGCATGGACGCCGGGCGGCGCGCGCTGATGGAGCAGGGGATCAACCAGACCGGCCCGTATCAGACGCCGATGGAAGATGGCATGCAGCACTTCCATGAGTATGTGCGGCGCGATTTGGCCGGTGCCTGAGTTGCTTTTCGCGCCCTCGGGCGCTGCCACGGAATTTCACCCATGCCGCTGACGACACTCGTATCGACTGCCGAACTGGCACTGCACCTGAATCACCCCGCCTGGGTCATTCTCGACAGCCAGCACGACTTGATGAACCCCGCGTTTGGGCGCACCGCCTACACGCAGGAACACATCCCGGGCGCGCGTTTTATTTCACTCGATGATGACCTCGCCGATCACGCTGGTCACGGCCGTGGCCGCCACCCGCTGCCATTGCCTGCTGCACTCGCAGCAGCGTTTTCGCGCTTAGGGATTGATGCAGACAAACAAGTGGTGATCTACGACAGCGCGGGCGGCTCTTACGCGGCGCGCGCCTGGTGGTGCCTGCGCTGGCTGGGACACCGCGCCGTCGCGGTGCTCGATGGCGGCATCACCCAATGGCGCGCTGAAGGGCGCGCGCTCAGCGCTGCGCAGCCAGCCTGGCAAGCCACGCACTTCAAGGCGCAGCCGGACGACAGCATGAAAGTCGATAGCGCTGCCGTGCTGGCGCAGATCAGCAAACCCGGTTTGGGCCTCGACAGCGGACGGGTCATCGACGCGCGCACCCCGGAGCGCTACAGCGGCAGCACCGAGCCGATTGACCCGGTGGCGGGCCACATCCCCGGCGCGCTCAACCGTTTCTGGAAAAACAATCTCGGCGCGGATGGCAGATTCAAAAGCGCCGGTCAATTGCGCGCCGAATTGACCGCGATGGCGGCAGGACTCGCGCCACAGCAACTGATCCACCAGTGCGGCTCCGGCGTCACCGCCTGCCACAACCTGATGGCAATGGAAATTGCCGGCCTGCCCGGCGGCAGGTTGTATCCGGGGTCGTGGAGTGAGTGGTGTGCCGATCCGGCGCGGCCGGTCGCCACCGGCCTGTGACACTGCACTGAATCAGCCTTCAAACCCTGATAAGCCTTTGCAATCAAAGGAAAATTCGCTATAATCCTGGGCTTTCCAACCCTCGCGAAACCGATGCTTTGCCCGGCGTCATCCACTCGATGACAAAAGTCATCCACTCGATGACAAAAAGATGGCAGCGCCGTCAACGATGTTGACAGCATTGTTGGCAGCACCATCACCCCGGGCCGCAGGAGACCGCGACACACACCAGAGGCAATCATGAAAGACGGCATTCACCCCGAATACAAAGATGTGTTGTTCATCGACCCGAGCGCGAATTTCCAGTTCGTCACGCGTTCGACGATGGATGTCAAAAACCGCGAAAAAGCCACCCACACCGATGGCAAGGAATATCCGGTGATGCGGCTGGACGTGTCGTCCGAATCGCACCCGTTCTACACCGGCAAGCAGAAAATTGTCGACGTTGCCGGCCGGGTCGAGAAGTTCAAACAGCGTTATGGCGCGAAAAAACCGGCGGCTGCGCCTGCAGCGGCAACCGAGGCAGTCACTCCGCCAGCCGCGGCGTAATTTGCCGCACCCTAGAAAAAGGCAGCTTCGGCTGCCTTTTTTGTTTTTTGCGCTGCCGCGCGGCGCGTAGCCTCTGCTCTGACCGGTAAAATCGGCCTGATGCGCGCCCCTCTTTTTATCCGCAGACTCACCCGCAGCACGCTGGCCTATGCAGCGTTGTTGCTGCTGGTCAGTTGCGCGCAAAATCCAGTCACCGGCAAAGCCGATTTTGTGATGGTGTCGGAGGAGCAGGAACTGCGCATGGGCCGCGCCTATGACCAGCAGGTCAAAAAAGAAAGTCCCCTTTACGATCACCGCAACCGCGCTGCCACCGGCCCGGCCGGCAGCGCCGGGGCCGGGGCGGCGCTGGCAGCGGATACCAGTCTGGCCGCCTATGTCGAAGCGCTCGGTCAAAAGCTGGCGCGGCACAGCCACCGCACCGGTCTCGAATACCGCTTCACCGTGCTCGACACGCCCGATGTCAATGCCTTTGCCCTGCCCGGCGGTTTCATTTACATCACGCGCGGCATCCTCGCCTATCTCAACTCGGAAGCCGAGCTCGCCGCTGTGCTCGGGCACGAGATCGGCCACGTGACGGCGCGCCACAGCGTGCGCCAGATGAGCGCAGAGCAAGGCGCCAGCATCGGTCTGACCATCGCGTCGATCTTTGTACCGGGCTTGCGCAATCAAGCGGCCGGCAATCTGTCGAACCTGGCGGCGAGCGCGCTGCTGTCGGGCTACGGCCGCGAGCACGAGCTGGAGGCGGACCGTCTCGGTGCCGAATACCTGGCGCGCAGCGGCTACCCGCCGCAGGCGATGATGCAGGTTATCAGCGTGCTCAAAAATCAAGAATTGTTTGACGCGCAACTGGCACGCGAAGAGAACCGCCCGCCGCGTGCGTACCACGGCCTGTTTGCGACCCATCCGGAGAACGACACCCGCCTCAAGGAAGTGGTGAACGAGGCGGCGCGGGTGGCCTCAGTGGCCTCAGGCAGCGCTGTGGTGACAGCGCCTGAGGTCGCTGCCGCCAGCGCCCAGGCCGGCCGTGACGCCTTCCTCGCGCACATGGACGGCACCGTGTTCGCCGACAACACGGCGCAAGGCGTGGTGCGCGGCAACGCGTTCTATCACGCCGAGTTGGGGCTGGTGATGCAGTTCGCGCCGGACTGGCGTGTGCTCAATCTGCCGGACCGCCTGCGCGCCATCGCGCCCGGCGGCGAAGCCACCATCGAGGTGCGGCTGGACACAGCGCTCAAGGGCGCGCCGCCGCAAGACCTGCTCAAGCGCAAAGTGGCGGTCGATGGCGAAATCGATACCGCGCCGGTCAACGGCCACGCCGCCGCCATCGCCAATGTGCGCGGGGCAAACGTGCGGGCCGGCAGCATTTATCTTGGCAGCGGCGATAGCCCCAAAGCGTTTGTACTGATTGGCCAGACCAAAACGGCTGATCTGTTCAGGCGCCATGTGGCGGCCTTCAACAACACCTTCAACACCATGCGCGCGTTCACTGACGCTGACCGCAAAACCGCCGAGCCGCTGCGCCTGCGCATCATCACCGCGACCGCCGCCACGCGCTACGCTGATCTGGCAAAAAATTCGCCGCTGGGCCGCCACGCCGAGCAGCAGTTGCGTCTGATGAATGCGCAATTTCCGGCGGGCGAGCCGGTGCCGGGGCAAAAGTTGAAGGTGATCGAGTGAGCAACGCGGTGCGGCTGACGCGGCGACGCATTCCGGTGCCGCTGCCGAGCCCGTGGTTTTGGGCCATCGCCGTGTTGTACGCCCTGCTCGGGCTGGCCGGCCACGATCCGTGGAAACCGGATGACGCCATCGGCTTTGGCATTGCCTGGTCGATGGCCAACGGATCGCTGGCCGATTGGCTGATCCCGAATGTGGCGGGCCAGATGGTGACGGACGAAGGGCCGCTGGCATTTTGGCTTGCGGCGCTATTCATTAAATTACTGGGCGGGGGCATAGGTAGCATCGGTGCGCTGGGCGGCATCGGCGTTCCGCTCGATGGCACCACTGGCGGGCTGCTGCATGCCCACGACGCGGCGCGCCTCGCCAGCGGGGTCTGGACCATGATCGCGATTTACGCCGCCTACCGGGCAGCGCGCGCCACCTTCGGTGATGCCGAGGGACGCCTCGCGGTGCTGGCGCTGCTGGCCTGCCCGGGGCTGTTGGCGCGCACCCATGAAATCGCCGCCGAGCCGGCCTTCATCGCCGCCTGCGCACTCTTGCTCTGGGCCTTGGCGGCGGCACCGGCGCGCGCGCACAACCTGCGCGGCGCGCTGCTGATGGGCGCTGCCATCGGTGCCACGCTGGCGCTGGCGGCGCTGGCGCGCGGGCTGCCCGCCGCGCTCACCCTGTGCGTCGCGCTGCTGCTGCTGTCGGCTTGGGATGCGGTGTGGCGCACGCCGCGCCTGCTGGCGGTGCAGGCCGGGGCGGTGGCGGTGGCGCTGTTCCTGTTTGTGGTCTGGACCCGCAGCACCGTCGCCCTGATTGACGGCGACGGTGCCACCTTCGCGCATTTCTACGGGCGCGCGATGGCGGCACAGTTCGCGCTGCCGTCTGTCGATGAAGCGCGCTACGCCGTCAAAACCCTGGCCTGGTTTGTATTCCCGGTCTGGCCGATCGCGCTATGGTGGCTGCTGCGTCCGCGTAAAACTTTTCTCGGCGACACCGAGCCGCGCCGCCTGCATCTGCCGGCGCTGGCGCTGTGCGCTGCCACCCTGACCGCTCTGATGTGGACCCGCACGCTGTCTGAAGCCGCGCTGCTGCCGCTGCTGCCGGCTGGCGCGGTGCTGGTGACCCCGGCCTTGAGCCGTCTCGCCAAAAGCATGGCCGCGGCTATCGACTGGTTTGGCCGCATCACCTTCACTCTGTGCGCGGCGCTGATCTGGCTCGGCTACTGCGCCTTGCAACTGGGCTGGCCGCCGCGCATCGCCGCCAATTTCGCGCGCCTCGAACCGGGCTTTGTGGCCAGCTTCGCGCCGCTCTCGTTTTTGATCGCGCTCACCGCCACCCTGGCCTGGCTCGCCGCCAGCGCGCGCAGTGAGCGCACCGCGCTGCGCGCCATCACCCACTGGGCCTACGGCATCACGCTGGTGTGGCTGCTGCTGATGACGCTGTGGCTGCCGTGGATCGACTATGGCAAGTCCTACCGCACCGTGGCCATCGGCCTAAGAGCCGCTCTGGGAGCGGATCCTGGCGCGATGGACAAAAAACGGCAACCGGCCCTGTGTCTCGAAACGCGCCAGCTTGGCCTGGCCGAACGCGCCTCGATTGCCTATTTTTTGAACACACCGTTCGGCCCGCAGTGCGGCTGGCTGCTGGTGCAGGCGCGCGAGGGCGACTCGCGCGCCGCACCCGCCGGCACCCGCCTGATCTGGGAAGGCCACCGCCCGGGCGAGCGTTTCGAGCGATTCCGGCTATATCAAAAAACATGAACCCCACTCCCTTGCAGCACAGCCCCGATTTGCAGCACAGCCCGGCGTGGCAAGCCCTGCGCGCCCACCAGCACAGCCTGCGCGATGTCCACATGCGCGACCTGTTCGCCGCCGACCCGCAGCGCGCGCAGCGCCACGCGCTCGAAGCTGGCCCGCTGTTCATCGATTACGCCAAGCACCGCATCACGGACCAAACATTGACGCTGCTGCTGCAACTGGCGCAGGCACGCGATGTGGGCGGCTGGCGCGCGCGCATGTTCGGCGGTGATGCCATTAACACCAGTGAAGGCCGCGCAGTGCTGCATGTGGCGTTGCGCGGCGGCGGCACGCAGGCAGCCCAGGACGAGGCGCGCGCCGGCCTTGATGCCATGCGCCGTATCAGCACGGCGGTGCGCAGCGGCACGGCCAAAGGTGTCACCGGCAAGGTGTTTACTGACATTATTCACATCGGCATCGGCGGCTCTGACCTCGGCCCGCGTCTGGCGGTGGCGGCGCTGTCGGGCAGCGGTGCGGCCAATGCTGCCAGTGCCGGACAGCCGCGCTCGCATTTTGTGGCGAACGTCGATCCACACGAACTCGATGACGTGCTGCGCCAGTGCGACCCCACATCAACGCTGGTCATCGTCATATCGAAATCATTTGGCACCGCTGAAACCCTGCTCAATGCGCAGCATGCGCGTCAATGGCTGACGCAGGTCCTCGGACCCGATACCGGCACACACCTGATTGCCATCACCAACAACACGGCGGCGGCAGAGGCATTCGGTGTGCCGGCCGGCCAGATTCTGTCCATGCCCGAGTGGGCCGGCGGGCGCTTTTCGCTCTGGTCAACCGCAGGCCTTGCCATCATGCTGGCACTCGGGAGCGAGGGCTTCGACGCGCTCCTGGCCGGTGCTGCAGAGATCGATACCCATTTCAGTGAAGCGCCGCTGGCGCACAACGCGCCGGTCATCCTCGCGCTGCTGTCAGTCTGGTACGGCAACTTTTGGGGCGCGCAAACCCACGCAGTGCTGCCCTATTCAAAGCGGCTCGCCTTGCTGCCCGATTACCTGCAGCAACTGGAAATGGAATCAAACGGCAAGCGCCTTGACCGTAGCGGCCGGCCAGTCACCCATGCCACCGCGCCGGTGATTTTCGGCGGCGTCGGGGTCAACAGCCAGCACTCGTTTCATCAACTGCTGCATCAGGGCACGCACCTGGTGCCGTCGGATTTTGTGGTGCTGGCGCCGGGCAGCGACGCGCGCAGCCGCATGCTTGCGATCAACGCGGTGGCGCAAACCGCCGCCCTGATGCAAGGCGACGCCGCCGACCCTCACGGCACGCCCGGCAATCAACCCTCCACCACCATCCTGCTGCCGGCGCTCAATCCACGCACGCTCGGCGCCCTGCTCGCGCTCTACGAGCACAAGGTGTTCGCCGAAGGCGTGCTGTGGAACATCAACAGCTTTGACCAGCCCGGCGTCGAATTGGGCAAACGCATCGCCACCTCTCTCTTGCCGCCCGCCTCTGACGCGGCGGCGGCGCCGATGGATTCCTCCACGCGTGCGCTGATGCAACGCTTGGGCGGCAGTTGACGCGCCCGGTTCCATGCCGCGACTGCACCGCGCGGTCTGGGCGTGACCGCCGCAGCACCGCGCTGCTGCCCGCCCGCTCGATCCGTCCCTCTCACCCCCGCCGATGAACCGCAGCCTCGCCAAACAAATCGTCCATCTAGGCTGGCCAGTGCTGGTGGCGCAATTGGCGACGATGGCCAACAGCGTGATCGACACCGTGATGGCGGGCCACTACTCGGCGCGCGCGCTCGCCACCGTCGGTCTGGGTTCCTCGATTTATTTTTCGATCTTCATCACGCTGATGGGGATCCTGATCGCGCTAAGCCCGATCACGGCGCAGCATTTCGGCGCCGGGCGGCACGCCGCCATCACACACGATGTACGCCAGGGCCTGTGGATGGCCCTGATGCTGTCTGCCATCGGCATCGTGTTGCTGCGCTTTCCCGATCCTTTCCTGACGCTCTCGGGCATGCGCCCGGAAATCGCCCACGACGTGCGCGCCTATTTGCAGGCGCTGATGTGGGCCGCCCCGGCGATGCTGGCGTTCCGCGTATTCGCCAGCTTCTCCACCGCAGTGTCGCAGCCGCGCGCAGTGATGGTGATTCAGTTGCTTGGTTTGATGTTGAAAATTCCGCTCAACTGGATTCTGATGTACGGCAAATTCGGCCTGCCCGAAATGGGCGGCATCGGCTGCGCCTGGGCGCTGGCGATTGAAGCGTGGCTGATGCTCGCCGCCGCCCTGCTGTGGCTGCGCTTTGGCCCCGGCCTGCGGCGCTATCAGGTGTTCGCACAGATCGACGCCATCGACTGGCGCGCGCAGTGGCAGATCGTCAAACTCGGCCTGCCGATCGGCATCTCGTTTTTGATCGATGTCACCTCCTACACCTTCATGGCCCTGTTCATCGCGCGCCTGGGCGAGGCGCACTCGGCCGCGCAGCAGATTGCCGCCAACGCCGGCGCGCTCGCCTACATGGTGCCGCTGGCGATTGCCAACGCCGCTGCGGTGGTCACCGGCCAGTTGATCGGCGCGGGCGAGATGCAGCGCGCGCGTGCGGCCGGCTGGACTGGCCTGGGCATTTGCCTCATCACCTCGCTGTGCGTGGCCGCCGCCATCTGGCTGCTGCATATGCCGCTGACACGCGCCTACACCGGCGACGCGCAAGTGGCCGCGCTGGCCGCGCCGCTGATGGCGCTGGTGGCGCTGTTCCATGTGTTCGACGCGCTCAACGCAGTCGCCGCCAATGTGCTGCGCGCCTACAAAAAAGCTGTGATCCCGATGGTGGCGTTCGCACTGGCACTGTGGATCGTTGGTCTTGGCGGCGGCTATGTGCTGGCCTTTGGTGTATCCGGGGGCGGCAGTGCATCAAACGCTGCTGCTGCGGTCAATTCGGCGGCGACCACTGCGCCGTGGCTCGCGCCGATGGGCGCGCAAGGATTTTGGATTGGCGCGATAGCCGGCATGGCGCTCGCCGCCGGCATGTGCGCAGCCTACTTCAACCTGGTGTCAAAAGCAGCGCTGCGCCGGTGAGCCGCTGCGGTGCCTGCTGCGGTGCCTGCTGCG
>JANOYK010000732.1:0-5767 GCA_031428855.1 Burkholderiales bacterium
TCGCCGGCAATCCGGTTGCTCGACACCCCGCCCTCACCGCCAAAGAACGCGGGGAACATGAGCGACATGGCAAACACCAGCTCGCCGATGCCAAGCGTAATCATGGCGAACGGCGTGCCTGATTTTTTGGTGGTGACGTAGCCAAACAACACGCCGAACACCGCGCCCGCCACGCCGCCCACCAGCGGCAGCAGCGACACCGGAAACAGGCTGCCCTTGCCAATCAGGTTGAGCAGATGAATCGCGAAATACGCGCCCAACCCGGCATACACCGCATGGCCGAACGAGAGCATGCCGCTCTGTCCCAGCAGCATGTTGAACGACAGCGCAAAAATCATGAAGGTGCCGATCTGGCACATCAGCGTGAGCGCGAAGCCAGCGGTGAAGATGTGCGGCGCAGCCAGCAGCACCAGCGCAAACGCACCCCAGATAATCCAGCGCGCGCGGTTCCATGACGAAGCGGCGGACGAGGCAGTTGACGACACTGAGGAGACGGAGTTCATCGCATCAGCCCTCACGCGTGCCCATCAGCCCGCGCGGCCGGAAGATCAGGATCAGCACCAGAAACACATAGGGCAAGATCGGCGCGGTTTGCGCAATCGTGAGTTTCCAGAACGAATACAAAAACGTATCGGGCGTGATGACAAAACCAAACGCCTTGAACAAGGTGACAAACGATTGGTCGAGCGCTACCGCAAAGGTTTGCACAATACCGATCAAGAGCGAAGCGACGAACGCGCCTGCGAGCGAGCCCATGCCACCCACCACCGCCACCACAAACACAATCGAGCCGACCGCTGCGGCCATGCCCGGCTCGGTCACAAAGGCGTTGCCGCCAATCACCCCGGCCAGGCCCGCCAGCGCGCAACCGCCGCCAAACACCAGCATGAACACGCGCGGCACGTTGTGGCCGAGGGCTTCGACGGTATCGGGATGGGTCAGCGAGGCCTGGATCACGAGGCCAATGCGGGTGCGGGTGAGCAGCAAATAAATCGCCAGCAGCATCAACAGCGCCACCAGCATCATGAAACCGCGATACATCGGAAAGGTGGTGGTGTAGAGCGTGAACAGCGGCCCGTCCAGCTCAGCCGGCACCTTGTAGTCGAGCGAGGAGCGGCCCCAGATCAGATGGACAAATTCCTCGATCAAATAGGCAAGGCCAAAGGTGAGCAGGAGTTCAGGCACATGGCCGAACTTGTGCACCCGGCGCAGCATGAAGCGCTCGACCATGGCACCGAGCAGACCGACCGCAACCGGCGCGATCACCAGCGCCGGCCAGAAGCCGAACTTGATGCTGATCTGATACGCGAAATAAGCGCCCAGCATGTAGAAGCTGGCATGGGCGAAATTGAGCACGCCCATCATCGAAAAAATCAGCGTCAGACCCGACGAGAGCATGAACAGCAGCAGCCCGTAGGAGACGCCGTTCAACAATGAGATCAGGAAAAATTCCACGTGGCAGCCAGAGTGTCCGGAAGCTGGTTTACGAAATGAACAGTGCGTTAAAAAAGGGCGCGTTGCCGCGCCCTTCCATGCCGCCCTGTGCCGCTTACGGCTTGGGTGGCCGCTTCATCTGGCACGAAGTTGGCTGCGCCACCACATAGGACTCAATCCGCGCATCGGTTTTGAAGCCCAAGCCGGTGTCTTCCTGGTCGTACTTGACCGCCGGGTCGCCGCCGGGGTTGGGCTTGCCGCCCTTGTTGGCAGCCTTGACGATGGTCGAGATATACATCGGGTTGATGATCTGGTGGTCAGTCGCGCGCATCTCGACTTCGCCGGTGTCGGACATGAACTTCATGCCTTCGAGCGCGTAGGCGACTTGCAACGGCTCAGCCGATTTGGTTTTTTTCACGGCGTCAGCGACCATGTACATCATGGTGTTGATACGCAGATAGTAGAAATCGATTTTGTATTTCTTCTCAAAATCGTTGGCGAATTTTTCGGTCTTGTTGGGCGTGATGTTGGCGTGCCACTCGGTGATCTGTTTGACCCGGCCGGCCGCCGCGTCACCCATTGCGGTGGGCGTGCTCAAACCGCCCGCGTAGTAGGTGTAGAAATCGACATTCAGGTTGGCGTCTTTGGCGGCCTTGATGAGCAGCGTCATGTCGGTGCCCCAGTTACCGGTAATGACGGAATCGGCCCCGGATGCCTTGATCTTGGCCACATAGGGTGCAAAGTCACGCACCTGGCCGAGCGGGTGCAGGTCGTCGCCAGCGATCTTGACATCGGGGCGCTTGCGTGCCATGTATTCCTTGGCCGCGCGCGACACCTGCTGGCCGAACGCATAGTTCTGGTTAATCAGATAGACCGACTTGATGCCCTTTTGCTTCTCGATGTACGAGGTCAGCGCTTCCATTTTCATGTCGCCATTGACATCAAAGCGGAAGTGCCAGAAGTTGCACTTGCTGTTGGTCAGGTCAGGATCGACCGCCGCATAGTTCAGATACAGCACCGCCTCTTTGGGGCTGCGCTCGTTGTGTTTGCCGACCGCATCGGAGATCGCCAGTGCCGAGCCCGAGCCATTACCTTGCGTCACGATGCGGATACCGCGGTCAATCGCGACCTTCAACTGATTGAGGCTCTCCTGCGGCGTGCCCTTGTTGTCGAGCGGCACCACTTCGAATTTTGTCCCGCCGGCCAGATTGCGCGCGTTGATGTCGTCGATCACAAACTGGAATTGCTTGTAACCGGCTTCGCCGACATTGGCGAACGGCCCTGACAGCGGATCGATATAGCCAATCTTGACGGTCTGCGCGGCAGCGCCCGCCGCCGCAAGGCCCAGCGCGGCACCAAGCAAAGCACTGGCAGCAACGGCACGGATGGATACGTTAAACATTAGTGTCTCCTCAAAAATGACTTCAGACGGACATCCCAATCAATCGCGATGAAGCTTGTTATAGTTTGCAAAGATTGTATATCACGCCAAACGTCAATCTTCTCACCGGCCTTTTCAAGGTCTCAAGAATTTACCAACAAGGATTTACAACAAGGGAGTGCAGCAGCAATGAAAGCCTGGATGGTCAAACAATGGTGCGAGCCGCACCAGATGCAATTTGAAGAAGTCCCCACCCCCGAGCCGCAGGCGAACCAAGTGCGGGTCAAGGTCGAGGCCGCCGCACTCAACTTTCTCGATACGCTCATCATCAAGGGGCAATATCAGGTCAAGCCGCCGTTCCCGTTCACGCCCGGTGTCGAAGTGGCGGGCACCATCGAGGCCGTCGGCCCCGGCAGCCAGTGGAAGACCGGCATGCGCGTGTGCGGCAACATTTCCACCGGCGGCTATGCCACCCACGCGATCCTCGATGACCGTGCGGTGGCACCACTGCCGGCCAACCTGTCGTTCGCCGAGGGCGCAGCGGTGCCGATCGTCTACCCCACCGCGCATCTGTGTTTGAAGGATGCCGGACGCATGCAAGCCGGTGAAACCGTGCTGGTGCATGCCGGCGCAGGCGGCGTTGGCCTGGCAGCGATTCAACTGGCCAAGGCTTGGGGTGCGGGCAAGATTCTCGCCACCGCAGGCGGCGCTGAGAAGGTCAAGGTCTGCCTCGATCACGGTGCCGATGCCGCTTGGGACTACAACGGTGCCGGTGCTGATGCCTGGGTCGATCAGGTCAAGGCGGCCACCGGTGGCAAGGGGGCCGACATCATCATCGACATGGTCGGTGGCAAGATCGCCGAGCAATCGATGCGCGTGCTCAACTGGCGCGGGCGCTTTATCGTGGTCGGCTTTGCCGGCGGCATCATTCCCAATCTGCCGGCCAACCGCTTGCTGCTCAAAGCCGCCAGCGCGATTGGCGTGTTCTGGGGCGAAACCTCCAAACGCGAACCGGCGACGGTGCAGACCGTGTTCAAGGATTTGTTTGCTCTGTTGGGCACCGGAAAAATCAAACCGGTCGTCACCAGCAGCTACAAGCTGTCGAACGCGCCGCAGGCGATGATCGACCTTGCCACGCGCAAAACACATGGCAAGGTCGTGTTGATTCCGGATTGACGCCCTGCGCCGTGGCGCGGCAGCGCTGCCATCCCGTACCATCAAGCACCTGGGCTTCCTGGGTGTTTACCGGTGTCAACCTTGAAAGTCCCCCGCATGACAGTGGAATTTGACCAGCTTCGCGTGATCGTGGTGGAGGACGATGTATCGCAACGCCAGCTTGCGGTGCGCTACATCGCCCCGGTGCCGCTGCCGGCAAAACGGATCGACTTGAGTTATGCGCCGCCCATCGCTGCTTCGGCGCGGCGCAGCAGCGCTTCGGCATCAGCAGCAGCCCACAACGCGCCCGAGGTCATCAGAGTGGTGGCGACGGCGGCTCTGAACGCCGCAGTACGGATTGCTTTCATGCTTGCCTCCTGTTTCGCCCAAACCGGGTCAAGACGGTAAACAGCGGGCGCGGACGACTTATTCCTCGCACCCCTGCAACGAATCCCTGCAACGGCTTGGCGGCGGCCCAAAGCGGCCCCGCCAGCGCAGGCCGCAGTCAACTGGCACCCTGAAAATTACTTCGCCGCCGGTGCCACCGCCGCGCCCTCAATCCGGTGCCGCGTCAACGCATCGGCCACCAACCCCGACGCCTTCATCTCCTCGATAAACGCTTTCAAATAGGCCACCGCTTCATCACTGCGCCCCTTCGGCGTGCCCATCGCCTGGTTGATTTCCATGAAGCGGCCCGGCAGCAGACGCAAGCCCGGCACGCGCTTCAGATCCTTCTCCTGCTGCTGCTTGACTCCCGCAGCCACTTCGTATTTTTGCGCCACCAGCGTATCGATCACCTGCTGCGAATTAGACACACGCACGATGCTGGCGTTTTTGATTTCACGCGTCAGGTACAGGTCATAGGCGCTGCCGCCGCCGACCACCACACGAATGCCTTGCTGGTCCACCTCTTCATTGGTCTTGAGCGGCGATGCGTCGGGCACCGCATACGCGCCTTCGATCACCACATAGGCAGCGGTGTAGCTGATCTCGTTGGCACGCAGCGGATCAATCGCCAGAAAAATCAGATCGATCTTGCCGGTCTTGACTTCATCGACCACTTTGCCTGCGGTGGGAAAACCAGTGAACTCGACCGGCACGTTGAGGCGCTTGGCCAGTTCACGCGCGAGATCGACGGTGGTGCCGGACAGTTCGCCGGTCTGCGCATTGCGCGCAGCCAGCACGGCGTTGCCGTAATTGATGGCAGCACGCAGGGTGCCGGTGGGAGCAAGGGAAGCGGTGATGGCGGGAGAGATCATGGGGGTGGTTGAGCAGGCGGAGAGAAAACCAGAGAAAACTGCAATGAGCAGTGGCGTGAAACAGATTCTCATCATAGCGGTCTCCGGAAATCGTGAGGGCTGCGTGGTGATTCAATCTCAAGGCGGCGGCGAAAAATTATGATGGCACCTGAGGCAAATAGAATATGTCTTCCGGTTCCGGCGCGAACGGCGGACGCGGAAACAGGATGCCATTGTCCACATAAATCGGCCAAGCATGCGTGCATGAAGAACATGGAAGCAGCAGCGGCAATGGCGCAAGGCGAGCCGCGCGCTGCGGCCAAACTTGAATCGCATCTGAGCGCGTGGCACTCCTTTCGGTATGTCACCCTGCCGCGTACCGGAGAAGCCATCGCAGGGTTTTTTGCCGGGCTGTTCGCCGCACTCGGCACGCACTCGGCAATGTGGTGGCGGGCTCGAACCTGGCGTTTCTCACCTACACGGTCAATCCGCGCACCGGGCATGTCATCGCCACCGGAGCCATCGACAACCTCGGCAAGGGCGCTGCGGCGCAGGCAGT
>JANOYK010000733.1:0-7682 GCA_031428855.1 Burkholderiales bacterium
GATGTGGTGGGACATGACTTCGGCTCGCGCGTGGCGGCGTGGTGTGCGCTGACGCGGCCCGACGTGTTTCGCTCGGTGGTGCTGATGAGCGCGCCGTTTGAAGGCGCGCCGGTGCTGCCCTTCAACACTGTCAGTGGCGCGGTGCAGCCGGCACCCAAATCGGCTGCCATCGCGCGCACGCTG
This sequence comes from Burkholderiales bacterium, assembly GCA_031428855.1. GTDB lineage: Bacteria > Pseudomonadota > Gammaproteobacteria > Burkholderiales > JAEUOS01 > CANJDH01. The sequence continues at coordinate 184 of JANOYK010000733.1, forward strand.
GCAGATCTCGCCACACTGCCGCGCCCGCGCAAACATTACCAGTGGTATTACTCGGCGCGTGAAGCCAACGCCAACATGCAGCACGCGCCACAAGGCGTGCATGATTTTCTGCGCGCCTACTATCACCACAAAAGCGCGGACTGGAAACAGAACCAGCCGGCTGCGCTCAAGCAGTGGAGCGCGGTTGAGTTGGCGAAGCTGCCTACTTACTACGTGATGGATCAGGCCATGGGCATGGCGCAAACGGTGGCTGCCGAGATGCCCTCACCGGCAGAAGTGGCGGCTTGCGCATGGCTTACCGAATCCGAGCTGGCGGTGTACAGCGCTGAATATGCGCGCAATGGCTTTCAGGGCGGCTTGCAGTGGTACCGCTGTGGCACGGAGCCGGCGCAATCGGCCGAATTGCAACTCTTTGCGGGCCGCACGATTGATGTGCCGTCCATGTTCATTGCCGGCCAAAGCGATTGGGGCACGCATCAAAATCCCGGTGCGTTTGAACGGATGCAGGGGGCAGCGTGTACACAGATGAAAGCCTGCCATCTGATTGACGGCGCGGGTCACTGGGTGCAACAGGAGCAGCCGGGGGCGGTGAGCCGTTTGTTGCAGGATTTTCTGCGCGCCCGGAGATAGAAACTGGCCGTTTGCACAATATCGCTTATTAGTGATTTGTTGCATTTATCGTAAATAAGTGATAAATTGCATTTATCGCTTTTTAACGATATATTGCACAGATGGATCATCCACTTCAGCTTGCCAGCCAGCTTGGCCGGCATTTGAAATCACTGCGCAAGTCGCGCGGCCTCACGCAGGCGCAACTGGGGGCGCTGCTCGGTGTCGGCCAGGTGCGCGTGGCCGCGATTGAGAAAAACCCGGCCTCGGTCAGCCTCGACCAGTTGCTCCGGCTGCTGGCGGCGCTCAATGCGCAACTGGTGTTACGCAGCGGCGGGGACGAAGGCAGTGCAAGCAGCAGCGCGCGGGGTGAGTGGTGAGCGAGCGCGCGCTGAACGTCTGGATGAACGGCGAGCTCACCGGTGAGTGGCGCATCGCGCGCACCGGGGCGCACGAATTTTCCTACGCGCCCGAATGGACTACCTCACCCAGCGTGCGTGCGCTGTCACTCTCGCTGCCGGTCACGAGCGACCGCACCCTGCGCGGTGCAGCCGTCGAAAATTACTTCGATAACCTGCTGCCCGATGCAACGCCGATCCGCGAGCGCATGCGTACGCGCTTCGACACAAAATCGGCGCGCACCTTTGATCTGCTCGCTGCCATCGGGCGTGATTGCGCCGGTGCGGTGCAACTGCTGCTGCCGGACACCGCACCCGGCAACATCAAACGCATCGACAGCACGCCGGTGTCAAGCCGCGAGATCGCGCAATTGCTGCGCGGCATCACCCTGCCCGCAGTGCCCGGTGCGCCGGGGACGCAAGACCTTGATGACTTTCGCATTTCGATTGCCGGCGCACAGGAAAAAACTGCGCTGCTGCGTATCGGCAAACAATGGCACCGTCCGCACGGCGCAACGCCGACCACACACATTCTCAAACTGCCTCTGGGTCTGGTCGGCGGGCGGCAAATGGACATGCGTGAGTCCGTCGAGAACGAGTGGCTGTGCGCGAAAATTGCGGCGGCGCTCGGGTTGCCGGCTGCTGTGACGGAGATGGCGGTGTTCGACCAGCAAAAAGTGCTGGTGGTGGAGCGCTTTGACCGGCAGTGGATACGCCCTTCGGCTTCGGCTTCGGCTTCGTCATTACGTTCGTCTTCCGCTGCCGCCCCCACCTCCGCTGCCAAGACGCCAGCGCCCGCGCGCGGCAGCTGGATCGCGCGGCTGCCGCAGGAGGATTTTTGCCAGGCCACCGGCACGCCGTCGAACCACAAGTATGAAAACGCCGGCGGTCCCGGCATGGCGCGCTGCCTGGAGATTCTGGCGTACAGCGAAGCGCCTGACGCAGACCGGCTGCGTTTTATCCAAAGCCAGTTGCTGTTTTGGCTGCTCGCTGCCACCGATGGCCACGCCAAGAATTTTTCGCTGTTCCACAAACGCGCCCACGCCTACACCCTGACGCCGCTCTACGACGTGATCTCGATGTGTCCGGTGATTGGCAAGCGGGCTGGGCATCTCTCACTGCATGACGCCAAACTGGCGATGGCCTTGCGCTCCAAAAATGCACACTATCGATTGATGGATATGCAGACGCGGCATTGGCAGGCGCTGGCGCAATCGTGCGGCGTGCGGAACGCCTGGAGCCATCTGCAAGCGCTGGTGGAGCGGATGGACGATGCGCTGGGCGTGGTGGAAAAAAAGTTGCCCGCCCACTTTCCGGATGCTGTGTGGAGCAAAATCAGCAAAGGCATGCGCGCACAAGCCAAACTGTTTCGGGCGGGTTTGGTCAAGCAGTAGCAGCGCTGCGTGGTTCGGTCAAAATGCGGCATCATTTGTCTTTGCACATCTGCGCTGGCAGTAAGCGCGCCTGCGCATTTTCTTGAACGCTGGAGACACTTCATGTTTAAACGCAGCACCCTTGTCACGCTCGGCACGCTTGCCGCGTTTGGCGCGTTTGGCGCATTCGGCGCGCACAGCGCCCATGCCGCTTACCCGGAGAAAACCATCCGCATCGTGGTGCCGTATCCACCCGGCGGCACTACCGACATCCTGACGCGCCTGGTCGCGCAAAAATTATCCGATTCACTCAAGCAGCCGGTACTGGTCGACAACCGCGCCGGCGGCGCGGCGATGATCGGCAGCGATCTGGTGGCCAAGAGCGCGCCCGACGGCTACACCCTGCTCTCCACCGGGGCCGGCCCGCACGTCATCAATGTCAGCCTGTTTCCGAAAATTCCGTACGATCCGTTAAAGGATTTCGCTTCGATCACGCTGATGTCGATCAACCCGCTGCTGATGGTGGTGCCGGCCAATTCGCCGGCCAACACCGCGCAAGAGTTCATTGCATGGGCCAAGGCCAACAAGGACAAGGCCAACTACTGCTCGATTGGCGCAGGCTCGCCCTCGCATCTCGCCGCCGAGCTGTTCAAGTCGATGGCGCAGGTCGACATGACCCACATCCCCTACAGCGGCAGCGGCCCGGCGATCATCGCCACCATCGGTGCCACCTGTGCGGTGTTATTCGACAGCGTGCTCTCATCCGGCCCGCATGTGAAATCGGGCAAATTGAAAGTGCTCGCCACCGGCAACAAGCAGCGCCTGCCGTCGTGGCCGAACGTGCCTGCGCTAAACGAAGCGGGTCTGCCCGGCTTCGAAGGCTTCACCTGGGGCGCGCTGCTGGCACCGGCTGGCACACCACAAGACGTGATCGACAAGCTCAACGCCGAGATGGCAAAAATATTCGCCCTGCCCGACGTGCGCCAGAAGATTGAAGACATGGGTGCGCTGCCCGGCGGCGGCAGTGCCGCCGAGCTCGATGCCTTCAGCCGCTCGGAGATGCGCAAGTGGGCCAAGGTCATCAAAGACGGCAATATCAAGGCTGATTGACCCGGTTCGCCGCTGATCGCGCATTCCTCCCGCACCGGCCCGGCCGCCCGCACCATTTCGCCACAACTGCCGCTCACGCGGCTATCGACCACGGAGCCACCATGGCAATCACATTCACTCCCCTGCATCCGCTGTTCGCTGCCGAAGTGGGCGCAATTGATCTGCGCAGCGTGCATGACAGCGCCAGCCTCGAAGCGATTCGCGGCGGCATGGACCAATACGGCGTGCTGGTGTTTCGCCACCAGCCGTTCAAGGACGATGAACAGATCGCCTTCGCCCAACGTTTCGACGGCACGCTGCACGCGCGCACTTCAACCGCCGTGTTGACGCCGAACCGGTTTGGCAATGAAGCGCTATCCGACATCTCCAACGTCGGTGCGAATGGCGAGATATTGCCGCCCAACGACCGCCGCCGCGTCAGCTCGTTGGCCAACCGCCTGTGGCACACCGATGCATCGTTCGTTGACCCGCCCGGGCGTTACTCGATGCTCTCGGCCCGCGTGATTCCGCCAGTCAGCGCCGACACCGAGTTCGCCGACATGCGCGGCGCTTACGATGCGCTCGACGGCGAGACCAAGGCGTCGCTAGAAGGCTTGCAGGTGCATCACTCGATTGCCTACTCGCGCGAGACGCTCGGCTTCGAGTTCGCGGCCGAAGAAAAAGAAAAACTCAAAGGCGCAGTGCATCCGCTGGTGCGCACCATGGGCAATCGCCGCCGCGCGCTCTACCTCGCTGCACACGCGTCGAGCATCATCGGCTGGCAGGTGCCCGAGGGCCGCCTGCTGCTGCGCGATCTGACCGAGCACGCCACGCAGCGCGAGTTCGTTTACCGCCACGCCTGGCGCGATGGCGATTTTGTGATCTGGGACAACCGCACCACCATGCATCGCGGCCGGCCGTTCGACGACAAAAAACACCGGCGCGAATTGCGCCGCACCACCACGCTTGATGTGCCGCTGCCGGCCCTGGCGCTATCGGCCATGACGCTATCGGCCATGACGCCATCGACCATGGCGTCCTGACTTTTTTCTCTTGCTTTTTTCTCTTGCGCCGGTGACCCAAGCGGACTTCATGCAACGCCTATTTGAGCGCGCGCCAGCGAGGGCACCACGACCTCGGCAAAGATGCGTGTGCCGGGCCAGCCCGGCGCGCCGCGAACAGATCAAACAGGTATTCGCGCGTCCCGAGCGCTTTCAACTGCCATTCGCGCTCGAAGCAGCGATCCACCGGCCCGGCCCAGATCGGCACACATCGGCACACATCGGCGCACACCGGCCTCTGTCAAGAGCCGCAGCCACCAAGGGTTACAGGCCAGCATGCGGCTGCAACCCGCTTCCACCAACACTCTTGGCCTGATACCTGTTCAGGAATGTTGCACCGGACGCCGCTGCGCCAGCGCCGTCAGCGCGTCGCTGACGGTCTGGTCGATCTCGATGCCTTCGCGGCGGCGGCGGGCGCGCTCGCGAAACGCGCGCTCTGAGGGGAGCCGTATCTGGTCCACCCCAGGCTGGCGCGGCGTCGCCTTGATGCGCGCCATCAGCGCCGCAAGTTCGCGTTTGAAATCTGCCAGCGGCAACAACAGGTCGGGGCGCATCACCACCAGCAGGTAGCCATAATCTTTCGCCGCATTCAAGCCGGCGCCGGCCAGCACCGCGAGCGCCTGCATCGCCAGGGCGATGGCAAACCCCTTGTGTTGCGCCTGCGCGCCACCGAAGGGCAGCAAGGTGCCGCCCTGCGCAGCCAGCGGGTCTGTGGTGGGCACACCGTGCTGATCGAGCGCCACACCCGCAGGCAGGGTCAAGCCGAGCAAGGCGTAAAACCCGAGTTCAGTGGCGGGGAAGGCGGCAGTGCTGACGTCGATCACCAGCGGCTCGCCCTCAGTGGGAAACCCGAATGCAATCGGATTGGTGCCCACTGCCGGGCGCGTGCCGCCGGGTGGCGCCACCAGACTGGCGGTGCCGGCCGTGTGCAATCCGATCAAATCCGCGCGCGCGATGCGCTCGACGTAATAGGCGCTGCGCCCGCTCATCCAGCTATTGGTTACGCCCACGAGCGCAAAACCGTGTTCGCGCGCTCTGGCAATCGCCGCATCGGTGGCGTGATGCATCGTCAGCATGCCCGATTGGTTGCCGCCATCAAACAGTGCCGAGACCGGCGTTTCATGCAGCACGCGCAGCGGTGTCACCGGCTGTTTGAGCTTGGGGCTGGCAGCGACTTGCAGAATTTTCGGCAAGCCCGAATATTCGTAACCGCACAAGGCCGCATCGAGCATGTGATCGGCCAGGATGGCGGCATCCTGCGCGTTGTAGCCGAGGCCCTGCAGGGCCGCGGTGGACAGCGCGTGTGCCGCAGCGGCGCTCAAGGTCACGCGCTGGGCTGGGTTGATGGTGCCGGACGGCGGCGTGCTGCTGCCTGCGGGCCGGGCAGCGGCGGCGTCACCCGGCTGCACTGGGCTGACATCAGGATGCACAGCGAGCGGCACGCGCCCCTGCCGTGCGAGCTGGCACGCGATCGCGTCGCTCACCGTCACCGCCAGCGTCAGGATCAGCGCGCCATACGATTTGCCGTGCGGGTCGAGTGAGAGTGAGCGCGTGACACCGCCGCCGAGCGCATTCTCCAACACGAAATTGAGCGCATCCACGCTGGGCATTTCGTAGCGGGTGATCGCGCCGCGCACCAGCGCGCCAAAATGCGCACGCACCCGCTCAACCGTAACTTGCTCCACCAGCAAGGGGTAATACTCGGGGCGGTAGGCGACCACGCCGATATTGCTCGCATCGCCCTTGTCACCGGCGCGGGCGTGGGCAATTTCACGCAGATAGAAGGTTTTCATGCGGCCACCTCCTCGAACACAATACGCGGCGTCACCGCTTCACGCGGGATCAGCACCGAGTAGATCGCCAGCACCTCGCGCACCGCCGTGCGCGGCAGGGACGACATGGCCGGCCCTTTGCCGACCAGGGTTTCGACTTCACCGGCCAGTTTGGCGGCATCGCGTTTTTGGGTGGCGCGGCCAGCGAAACGCAGACGCACTTCGTAGGGTTCATGCAGCATCGGCAGCGACGCCGCGCCATGCAGCGAGCTGACGCCGATGTAGTCCACCCGCAATTCTTCGATCTGCACGCCGCCAATCCGCAGGCGCTCACGCACCACTTGCTCCGCCAGACGCGCGCGGTTCAGGCAGCCCAAGCCGGCGTAAGTGATCTCGGCCTCGCCGATCCAGCCCTCTTTGATGCCGACCGACACTTTCAACTTCTGCGGGCGCGCGCGGCCCCTGCCGCCGCTGATACGCACCTGGTCGGCCCCCACTTGGTCCAGATGCACGCCGGTGAAATCGGCCACCACATCGGGCGTGATGTAGTTGGCCGGGTCGTGAATTTCATACAACATCTGCTCGGTGCAGATGGCGCGGTTGATGATGCCGCCGGTGCCGGCCACTTTGCCGACAATGCAGCTGCCATCGGGCCACATGTCGAGAAACGGGTAGCCCAGATTGCCAAGATCGGGCACGTCTTTGTATCCGGGGTCGGCAAAAAATCCACCAGACACATTCGCGCCGCACTCCACCATGTCGGCACAGACCTGGCCCTGGCCGAGCAGGTTCCAGTCGTCCATCGCCCAGCCAAATGCGTGAATCATCGGCGCCAGAAACAGCGAGCAGTCGGCCACGCGGCCCGTCAGCACAATGTCCGCGCCTTGCTGCAAGGCCGCGACGATGTTATCCGCGCCGAGATAGGCGTTGGCGCAGATGATCTCGCCTTTCAGCGTGGACAGCGGCAGACCGGTCTCCATGATCGGCAGCGTGGCCGCATGGGCGCGGCAGTAGTCGAGCACGTCATCGCCCAGCACAGCGGCGATCTTGATCGGCCCCAATGTGAGATCACGCACGATCGCGGCGGTCTTGGCCAGTGCTCCCAGCGGATTGGCTGCCCCCATGCTGGTGATAATGCGCGTGCCGTGGCGCACGCAATGCGGCAGCGTCGCGCGCAGGCGCGCCTCCAGCATCTCG
>JANOYK010000734.1:0-2430 GCA_031428855.1 Burkholderiales bacterium
CCCCGGTGTTACGCATCCGTGTTGCGCATCCAATCGGCGGTGCCGAAAAAAGATTCCTGCAATTTTGTTTTGAGCGGCTCTGGAACGCCCGTGTCTTCCATCGCGCTATACATGCAGGCGAGCCAGTGGTCACGCTCTGCCACACCAATCGCAAACGGCATGTGCCTGGCACGCAGCTTGGGGTGGCCGAAGCGTTCAATGTACAGATTCGGGCCGCCGAGCCAGCCGGACAAAAATAGTTTCAGCTTGTCGCGCGAGCCGTCGAGCGCGGCCGGGTGCAGTTTGCGGATGCCGTAATACTCGGGTGTCTCGTTCATCAAATCGTAGAAGCGGTCCACCAATGCAAACACGCCGGCTTCGCCACCCATCAACTCATACGGTGTCGCAACTTCCGTGGTCTCGCTGCCCTGCGGCTCGTCGATTTGCATCACATCGCTTCCCGCAGCGTCGCCATCGGCGGGCGCTTGAGGGTACCGGCCAGGGCGAGCGCGCCGCCGGCAAAGGCGCACAGCGCGCCGCTGCCGATGCCAGCCACCCACAGCCAGGGGTTAAACGCCATCGGCAGATGCAGCACGAAGTGGCCAACCGACCAGCCGATGCCCCACGCCATCAGCGCGGCGAACAGGCCCGCCAGCGCCCCGGTCAACACGAACTCGGCCCACTGCGCCGCTTTGAGCTGCGCGCCGGATGCGCCAAGCGCACGCATGATGCCGGCCTCGCGGGTGCGTTCGTCCTGGCTGGCGGTGAGCGCGGCGTAGAGCACCGTGATACCGGCTGCGAGCGTGAACAGGAAAATGAACTGCACTGCCTGCGCCACTTGGCCGATCACACCACGCACCTGACGCAGAATCGCCGCGACATCGACAATCGTGATGTTGGGCATGCGCGCGACTAGTTGATCGGTGAAGCGATCCGTGATGCCCGGCTTGTCCTGGGGCAAATGGAACGCGCTGATGAAGGTGGTGGGAAATGGTTCAAGCAGCTTGGGCGTCACGATCACAAAAAAATTGACCCGCATCGAATCCCAATCGAGCTTGCGCAAATTGGTGACTGGCGCGGAAAATTTCTGCCCCGCCACTTCGTAAGTCAGCACATCGCCCATTTTGATGCCGAGGGTTTTGGCGATGCCGTCTTCGACCGACAGCGCGCCCTCCTCCAATTGGCGCGGCGTGAACCAATTGCCCGCCGTCACCTGATTGTGCGCCGGCAAGCCGCTCATGTACGACAGATTGAATTCACGATCCACCAGGCGCTTGGCGCGCGCCTCGCCAAACAATTCCGGGCCGGTCGGCGTGCCGTTGACCGCGATCAAGCGGCCACGCACCATCGGAAAGGTGTCCGGTTTAACCAGACCGGCGGCGGCAAACTGCTGGTTGAACAGATCACGCTGATCCGGCTGCACGTTCAACACAAACCGGTTCGGCGCATCGGCCGGCACGCTCTTCTCCCACTGCGCCATCAAATCCCCGCGCGTGATGGTGAGCAGCAGCAGCGCCGCCAGCCCAAGGCTGAGCGCCACCACTTGCGTGACAGTAGCGAGGCTGCGGCGGCGCATCGCGGCGACACCATAGCGCCAGGAAAACCGGCTGGTACTTGATGAGCGCGTGCGCAGGCGCGCGAGGCTGCGCAGCACCTGCCAGGTGACTAATGCACTGAGGCCGAGCGCAGTGGCAAATCCGCCCGAGGCCACCAGCCCGAGTTTGAGATCACGCGCCTGCCACATCACGAGCCCCGCAAGCACGGCGGCACCGGCAGCGTAGGTGAGCACGGTGAGCGGTTTGGGTTCGCCCGTCTCACGCCGGATCACACGCACCGGCGGCACCCCGGCCAACTGCATCAGCGGCGGCAGTGCGAAGCCCATCAACAACAGCGTGCCGGTGGCAAAGCCCTGCACCGCCGGCAACACGCCCGCCGCCGGTAATTGGGTCGTGACGAGGTAACCCAAAATCTGCGCAATCACGGCATGCACCGCGTAGCCAATCACGGTGCCGAGTGCCGAGCCGATCAGCCCGAGCAACAAAAACTCGGCGGCAAACATCGTTAGCAAGGTGCGCTGACTCGCGCCCATCGAGCGCAGCACCGCGCAGCCATCGAGATGGCGCTGCATGAAGCGCCGGCTCGCCAGCGCAATCGACACCGCCGCGAGGATCACCGCCAGCAATGCCACCAGCCCCAAAAACTGCTGCGCACGATCCACCGAAGCGCGCACTTCGGGCCGCGCATTACTGATCTCCTCGATCCACTGCCCGCGCGCCAGATTCGCTTTCACCCACACTGCGTAATCGGCCACTGCCAGCTCGTTGCCCGCCGCCAGCAGGCGGTACACCACGCGGCTGCCGGGCTGGATCAACTGCGTCGCTGCCAGATCGGCCTGATTGAACAGCAGCCGCGGCGCTATCGAGAAAAAACTCGCGCCGCGATCCGGCTCCA
>JANOYK010000735.1:0-12556 GCA_031428855.1 Burkholderiales bacterium
GACCGGGAATATCTTGAAATGACGGTAGGTTGGTAGGTTTGATGCGCGGCTTGGGTGATATGATCTTGCGATGCGCCTAGATCATCCGTTTCGCCGCCTCAGGTTATTGCCGCTCGTTATGGGGATGCTGTGTGTTACAGCATCCCCGTTTGTTTTTGCCGGCCAGTTTACCGTTACGCCGGTGCGCATGTTCCTCACGCCGCAGGATCGTGCCATAGCCGTTACCATTACCAACGAGAGCGATGCGCCAATCGTGATGCAGGCGGATCTTTATTCGTGGAAGCAAAAGGCGAACGGCGAAGACGATTTGGTGCTGACCGAGGATCTGATTCTCTCGCCTCCGGTGCTCAAACTCGGACCCAAGTCGCGGCAAGTGGTGCGTCTGGCGCGCGTCAGGCCAGTACAAAGTGCCGATCAGCAAATCTACCGGATGATCGTCCGAGAGATTCCAGAGGCGGCACAGAGTAATTCAGGCTTGCAGTTGCAAATTGCGTTGGCATTCTCACTTCCTGTATTCATTACGCCACCCACGGCCAAGCGGCGGGTCACTTGCGTGGCGGAGCGCAGTGCCGCCGGCACGGTGCGGGCGACTTGCGAAAACCAGGGCAACGCCTATGCGCAGTTGCGCGAAATAACCCTGAACAGCGACGCCGGCGAAAAACTGGCGGTGAGTGAAGCCGGTGGCTACATCTTGCCGGACGTGAAGCGCAGTTTCGATGTTAAGCGCGCTGGTGCCCGCATCCCCGGCGGCAAAGCCAGACTCACGGTCGTTCTGGACGATGGTGCGATCCAGAATTTCGACGTCACGATTCCCGATTAAGCGTGGTGCAGCCGGCGAAGCCGCTGGCGTGCATGGGTTCGGGTGTTTTCGCTTTGGCAGGATCTACCTTCAATACGACACGGTGACGGTGTGCGCATTCGACGCCGAGCAAGTGGCTGCGCCGCACGTTCCAGACTGCCCTGCCGCCATGCTGCCACTCACCGTTTGGGCCTGGTTGGCGCCATTGCCGGTGCCGCCAGCCGGCACCGAGATGGTGTAGTTGAGACCAAGCAAAGTGCCCGTGGTGGAATTGAGCGCAATTGTGTACGGCAATGTGCTGGTGCAGTTCACGTTGAACGCGCCACCGCTTGCAGACGCGATACCCGCCTGAAACGAGGTGTAATTGAACGTGACCGTTGTTGGCGTGGAGACCGAGCAGGTGGCCGGGGTCAGGATGGATACGGTGAACGTTCTGGGACTGCCGGTAAGGGTAGCGCTGCCGGGGGGATTGGGTGCCGTGCCGGTGAGTGTCAGGCTGTCTGTGTCGACATAAGTCCCGGCCGGCTTGCTCTGCAGGCCCGGCACACAGGCCCAAAAATTTTGCGCTGCGGAGGTAACCGCGACGTTTGCGGTGGCCAAATTGAGGGTGACGCCGATGGTATTGGTGGCATTCGATGTCCCCCACGCCAAAGAGCAGATGCTATTCCGGTACACATTGTAGGTCAGCGTGTTTGCGCCAAATGTGGCGACCCCGGCATTGGCGGAGCCAATCTGAAACGTGTAGGTGCCGGTGCTGCCATTGTTGGATGGCGTACACGTCAGCGTGAAGCTCGATTGCGTAATGTTGGTGGCGGCTGTGGCCGGCACGTATGCGATCGGTCCGATGTTGGAAACGGCAATCGAGCAGGAAACGGACGCATCCGCCCCGAATGCATGCAACATCAACCACGCCGCCGTTAACAGGCGCGCCAATTGCAGCGTTAGCGTGATACTCCTTTGCATGACAGCGGGCCTACGCGGGGGATTTCATCAGGTGTGTCTTTGGGCAGCGCGACGTCAAACATGCACTGCCGATCCTTCCAAATCAGGGTGACTCGATTGCCCGGCTGCAAGCCGGTCACGAAGGCTTCGCCGCGGCGCGCGACGTAGAATTCCTGCGTATCACCTTCGATGCGAACAATAGCACCCGCCGGGGCAGGTTCGCCATCGTCAAAAACAATTTTTAACAATGCACCGCGCCCGCTGCGCACTGGAAATGTGACTTTTGTCGCACTTCTGTAAGCTGGCACGGCAATTTTCTCGATTGACTCGATTTCGGCGCTGACCGGCAGGTCCTGCGCATTGAGCCTGATCTGGTTGTTTTGATACGGAGCCAATTGCGGAATCAGGGCCACACCATTGGCGTCGGTGCGCGTGAGCATGTTGTTGCCGAGGCCGACACCGACATTGGCGAGACCTGCTGCTTCGACGATGGCAAAGCTTTGGTCCACGCGCCGGGTGGCGAACAGGTGGCCGTCGGCCAGCACCGCGCCGCCCACCGCGCCAAACCGGGTAGCAGTTTGTACTGGTGTCTGGCTGACGTCGCCGGTTACCCTGCCATATTGCCCCTGGTAGTACAGGCCTCCCTCCTGCTTGTCGAGTTCTTGCTCACGGCCGGCCAAAACGCGCCAGCCGAGGTTTTGGTCCTGGCCGGGGTTTTGTGAGGCTGTGACATGAAACGATTCGCGTCCGCTGCTGCGTGAGACTGCCGCTGTGCTGATGATGTTGTTACCCAAAGGCACCATCAGGGTGACGGCGAGCGATGCGCTGCTGGAGCCGGTCAGCACCTGGTTCGCGGTAAAGCTCAAATTCGCACGGCCGCCCACCCGGATCGAATAATTCGCCGACACGGTTTTCACCTGGGAGTCGTCAAACTGGCGGATGCTGGCGAAGCCCACGCCGAACGCGCCCCGGTCGGCCGTGGCGTAAGTCCAATTGCCGGCGAACTGCTGCTTGGTGGGGTTCACGTTTACGTCCTGTCCCAATTGCCGGTAATTGATGCTGGCGGTCTGCATCTGCACCGTCAAGGTGTTGCGATAGCTCTGGCGTTCCAGTCCGAGCAGCCATTGGTTGCCAGCCCCCAGGCTGCGCTCTTCGCTGGCGCTCACGCCGGCCTTGCCCAGGAATTGCCAGGGCAGGGACATGGCAATTCCCAAGCCGACGTTTTGCATTTTCGGTGTGCTCGCACCGGTTCCCTCGAAGGTAAAGTCGTTGCTGAACCCATGGCGCCAGGCACCGTTGACAAAACTGGGGCCATACAAGGCGCTGCTGGTGCCCAGATTGCGCCTGACGCTGCCGGCCTCCACGCGCCAATCGGTCAGGCCTTCGGCGAGCAGCCGGCTGCTGGTGAAAAATGGCTGCACGATGACGGTCTCGCGCCCGAGCAGATCGCGCACCACCATGCGCGCTTCGCCCGAGCCGGTCAGCCCGGGCAGGCGGTCAAGTGTGAAGGGGCCGGTGGGCACATTCGACACCTGGCGCAACACGTCGTTGACATACAGTTCCACCGTCGATTGCGCGGCTGATGCACCGTTCAACGTCGGCAGCGGCTGGGTGACAAAGCCGGGCGACAGCCCGAAATTGGTGCCGAACTGAACGCCGCCGAAATAAACGTCGCGGCCCAGCATGCCGCCCTGTGAGCGCGTATCGCCGAGCCGGAAAGTGCGGTTCTCGTCAGGGTAGTCTTTGGTAAACAAGGTTTCCAGGCGTACCCATTTTCGCGGTTGGCCCAAGGTGGTATTGCCGCCCAGGTTGCTGCCGGCGCTGCTGCTGGTCAACACGCCCCAATCGGTCGATGCGCCCACCTCTGCCAGCATGCCGAGCGAACTCACCGGCGCGATGCCGCGTGACTCTGCCAGTGAATAGTTGAGGTCGTAGTTGAAAAACGCGCTCGGCAACACCGGGCTGACCACCGGCCTTTTGATCACCTCCTGCGTCAGCCGGGTGGCCGCAAAGGACGCCGCCGAGAATGCCAGGTCGATCGACTGTTCGGCGAAATTGATTTTCGATTTGAACTCGCGTACAGCGGAGAGGGGCCAATATTCCTCACCGCGAAAGCGGATGCTCTGTGCCTCCGGCGGCAACTGCACGCGCCATTCGTCAAACGCGTCGCGCGTGACGTAGAGCGCGCCGTTGCGCTCGACGAAGATCCAGGTGCCGGCCTTGGCGCCGTTCACCGTCACATCAAACGACAAGGCACGCGCCTCGCCATCGGCGGGCCTGGCCTGGGGTGCAGTCACTGGGGCTGCGGCGGTGCTGGGCCGGCTGGGTGGTGCAGCGCTTGTGAAGGCCGGCGTGGCGGGTGGTTGCGTGACGGCCGGTGCGGGAGGCGCTGCTGTGCGTGTGGCAGGCGGTGCGCTGCCAGCGGCTGTGGCGCTGATAGCGGGGCGCGGTGCGGCGCTCGCTGGTGCTGATATGGGTGATGCAGCGGGTGATGTTGCGGGGGCGGGCGCGTTGGGTACAGATGCAGCAGGCATGGACGCGTTGGAAGCTGGCGCATTCCGAAACAGCGCAGCGGGTTGGGTTGTGCCGGGTGGCGGTTCCGGTGCCAGCACTGGCGCTGGCGGTGCGGCTTGCAGGGATGTTTGAGCGATGGCGGAAGTCTTGACATACTCCGGCAGCTTGAGGCGCATGCCCGCGGCGATACGCTCGCCTGAGGCACCGAGTGCGGGATTGAGCGCGAGCACGTCTTTGCGAAAGCGGTTCACGCGCACCAGGTCGTTGCCGACCATCGCGCGCCCGAGGGCGAAGATGTGCTCGCCTTCACGCACGGTGATTTCTCCGCTGCGGCGCGCGGCGGCGATGCGCTCGCCGCTTTCGCCGACTGGCGCTTTGCTGTCGTTCTGCGATTTACGCTCTTGCGCGAGAGAAAGCGAGGCTGTTGCCGGGAGTATCAGCGCAAGTGTTAGAGCGGTAAATCGGGCGATTACGCGCACATTTTAGGCAAAGTGACAGAAAGTACATAAATTTTGCTCTATAACTATCTGTTATTCAATGGTTTTTTTGATTTTTCTTGGCGTTATGGCGCGGGCGTTGTGCTGGTGCGACAAAAAAGCGCGATGCCGAGGCAATCCGGTCACCCAATGCAGCGGTGATGTGCGACCGCAGACGCAATGAAAAACGCCCGCGTCAACGGGCGTTTTTGAGAGGGCAGCGGCACCTGGCCGCTGGTGCGGTGCCAAGGCGCCGCTGCACGCACGCTTACACCTTACACGTGTGAGTCGAGAAACGCAGTCAATTGCGATTTGGACATGGCCCCGACTTTCTTGGCGACTTCCTGGCCGTTCTTGAACAGGATCAGCGTGGGGATGCCGCGAATGCCGAACTTGGCCGGGATTTCCTGATTGGCGTCGACGTCCATCTTGGCAATTTTGATTTTGCCGGCGTAGGTGGTGGCCATTTCTTCGAGCACCGGCGCGATCATCTTGCACGGGCCGCACCACTCGGCCCAGTAATCGACCAGCACTGGCACGCCGGATTTGAGAACATCGGCTTCAAAACTGGCATCGGTGACGTGGGTGATGTTGGCGCTCATGGTGCGTTTTGCTTTCAAAAAAAGGGGGCGGTGAACGGTGGTGGTGAAATTGGCGTGGGTAATACGGGGAGAATAACAACCGGCGAACAACTCGTGAATCCTTTGTGAACAATTTGCAGCGGGTCAGTTGCGCCAATCGATTATCCTAACAAAATCCGCTCTGGCGTGTTTCCCGCGTGGTCTGGCTGGTGACCACGTCGGGGCGCTACTTTACTATTTCAAGCCCGCATGCCGTTGCCGCCGCCGAGTTCGCCGATCCACGCTTTGTCCAGCGTTTCACTTGAAGCCGCGCCGGATCTGCCGCTGTGCATTGCGGGCTTAATGTGCGATCAGCTCGGGGGGCCAGACCTGAGCGCCGCCACGCTGCTGCTGCCCAGCCTGCACGCGGCCCCGGTGCTGCGGCGCGGCTTTGGCATCGCTGCCGCGCAGCGCGGCCAGGCAGTGTGTCTGCCGCCGCGCATGCTGACGCCGGATCAACTGCTCGCCGCCGCCTTGCCCGGCCACACGGTGGAACCGTTCGCGCGGCGCGCCGAGCGCCTCTATGGTCTGGTGCGGCGGCAGGGCTGGTATCAGCGTGAATCCTTGTGGGACACCTGCGCCGCCGTGATTGCGCTGGCCGATGAACTGGGCGAGGCGCAGGTGGCGGCGCTGGATGAAGGCGAATGGCGGCGCGCGATCCGCGCGGCGTACGTGCGCGGCGTTGAGCATGCTGACAGCCGCGAGGCGCGTCTGGTGTGGGAAGTGTGGCAGGCTGAAACTACTGCGCCTGTGGTGACTACTCAGTTATCGGCGGGAGAGCCGCTCGCACCAACGGTTTTCACGATGATGGCGATGAAAGCCTTGTGTGACAACGGCTCCGGGCCGCTGTTTGTGGTGACATGCGCGCCGTTGTCGCGGCGCTGGCGGCAATGTGTTGAGCGCTATGCCGAACGGCAAGTGGTGACTTTGATTCACATTGCGCCGCCAGCTTGGGTGGCGCAGGTGTGGGGGGCGATGGATGTGCCAGGTGCTGCGCCGGTTGTTGCCGCGTTGCCCGCTACGCTTCCTGCGTTTCCTTCCGCATCTCTCCCAACGGTGCGCATCCTCGCCGCCGATTCACTCGAAGCCGAAGCCGGTGCAGTGGCGGCGCAGGTGCGTGCGTGGCTGGCGGCAGGCATCAGCGATATTGGTTTGATCGCGCTCGATACGCTGGTGGCGCGGCGCGCGCGCGCGCTGCTTGAGCGCGAGCAGGTGTTGTTGCTCGATGAAGCCGGCTGGCGGCTCTCCACCACGTCGGCGGCGACAGCGGTCATGCGCTGGGTCGAGGCGGTGGCCGCAGGCCAGTCTGGCGCAAGCCTTGGCGGCTTGCCCAGCCGCACCGTGCTCGACTGGCTCAAATCGCCCTATGTGCTGGACGATCTCGCTCCGGCCGCGCGTGACGAGGCCGTCGCCGCGATTGAAGACGCCGTGCATGGCCACGACATCGCGCGCATCGGCCCGGCGCTGCGCGAACTGCCCGGCCTGCCCGCCAGCGCGGTGCAGTTGGTTGATCGCCTCCTCAGCGCGCAGGCCGCGTGGCCGCGCGGCGAGGCCGCGTTTGGTGTGTGGATGGCCGCGCTTGATGCCTCGCTTGACCGCCTCGGCATCCGCGCGCGACTCGCGGCGGATCCGGCCGGAGCCGAAGTGCTGGCGCTGATAGCGCATCTGGTGCAGGTGCTCGGTGGCATCGAGGCAAGCGCTGCGCCGCACGTCGGCCAGCGCAGCGGGCAGAGCACCGGGCAGCGCAATGAGCAGCGCAATGAGCAGCGCAACGAGCAGCGCACCGGGCAGCGCAACGAGCAGCGCACCGGGCAGCGCAATGAGCAGCGCACCGGGCAGAGCACTGAGCAGCGCGGAGAACGCAAAGAAGAACTGCGCGCCAGCATGAGCGAATGGCGCATTTTTCTCTCGGCACAATTCGAGCGCGCCTCGTTTCGCAACCGCTCAATCGAAAGCACCGTCGTGCTGACCACGCTTGATGGCGCGCAGTTGCGACCGTTTGAAGCGGTGCTGTTGATCGGTGCCGATGCCGCGCATCTGAACGCCGCTGCGCCCGACGATTTGTTTGTGAACGCCGCGCTGCGCAGCACACTGGGCTTAACCGATGCCGCCGCCAGGCGCGATGCCCTGCATCACAGTCTGGGATGCTTGATGGCGATGACGCACCAGGTGGCGGCGACGTGGCGGCGGCGCAATCTGGATGAAGCGCGGCCCTTGAGCCCACCTCTTGCACGACTCGAATTGGCGCGGCGCTTGGCCGGGTTGCCAAGTGGTGTGGAGATGGTTGAAGCTGCGGCGCTGCCGCTGCGCGCCGGCGATGGAGCGGTGAGCATGGCAGGCACCCCAACTCCCGCCCCGCAAGCCCCGGGCGGTTTGCCGGCACGCATGTCGGTGTCGTCCTATGCCGCGTTGCTCGCCTGTCCCTACCGCTTTTTCGCCACCGCGATTCTCGGTCTGTCCGAGCCAGTGGAACTCGAAGAGGAATTATCCAAACGCGATTACGGCACCTGGGTGCATCGCCTGCTTAAGCGCTTTCACGATGAGTATCCGCTGCTTGATGGTGTGCCGGACGGTGTGCTGACCGCCGCGCTTGAACGGATTGCCGATCAGGTGTTTGCGCCGCTGATCGCGTTCAACTATTTAAGCCTGGGCTGGAAACTGCGCTTGGTCAAATTGTTCCCGGCTTACATCGCGTGGCAGCGCGAGCGCGAGGCGCAAGGCTGGCGCTTTGAAGAAGGCGAAGCCGCGCGCGCGCTGGCGATTGAGGTCGGCACGGAGGCAGCCGCCAGCAGCGCTGCAATTGACGCGGGCGTTGCTGCGGTCTCGGGCGCACCCGCCATGCGCGAAGTACAACTGGCCGGTCGCATCGACCGGATTGACCGCCATGCCACTGACGGCACGGTGGCCCTGATTGACTACAAGACCCAGCGCATTGACGTCCTCAAGCGGCGCTTGCGCGATGGCGGCGAGGATGCGCAACTGGCTGGTTATGCCATGTTCGAAACTGCGCGCGGCAACACGGTGGCTGAGGCCGGTTTGGCCAGTCTCGATGGCGACACGGTGGATCTGGCGCTCACCCGCATCGACGCCGCCGCCGAGCACGAACGCGCTGTCACCCTGCTGCGCGCGGTCGAAGGCGGCGCGCAGCTGCCGGCCAATGGCATCGAGAGCGCGTGCCGCCATTGCCAGGTGCGCGGGCTGTGCCGCAAAGATTACTGGAGCGCCGTGGCATGAACCCATTGCCGCTCGACATTCCCGCCGCGCTTGACCCATCGCGCTGCTGCGTGGTTGAGGCCTGCGCCGGCAGCGGCAAGACCTGGCTGCTGGTGGCGCGCATGCTGCGCGCCTTGCTGGCCGGCGCCGCACCGTCTGAAATTCTCGCGCTCACGTTCACGCGCAAGGCTGCGCAGGAAATGCGCGAGCGCCTCGACGCACTGTTGCTGCAACTGGCAACCGAGAAGGACGATGCGGCGCTGACGCTGCTGACCGAGCGCGGTCTGCCGCTGCGTGAAGCGCAGCAACAACTGCCGCGCGCGCGCCAGCTCTACAGCGAGATGCTGGCCGCCACGCCCTCGATTGCGATTGACACGTTTCACGGCTGGTTCATCGGCCTCGCACGGCGCGCGCCGCTGCCGGTGCAGGATGAAGCGGCGTGCCTCGGTGCCACGCTCGATGAAGCAGCGGGGCGCATGCAGGACGACGCGTGGCAACGCTTTGCCGTGCGCTGCGGGCGCGCACCGTCGAGCCGTGAGGGGAAGGCATTTTGGCGCCTGCTCACGCAGCAGGGCTTGTTCCACACCTGGGCGCTGCTGCGCGGCATGACGCAGCGCATGGTCGAGTGGCAGGCCTTCACGGATGGGCAGATTGACGCCGCCGGGTGGGCGCTGGAGCAGTTGCGCGCCGCCATCGGCAGTGGCGATGCTCACGCTAAAACCAACTTCATCGCTGTGCAGCGCAGCCAGATTGATGCATTGCTGCTCGGCTTGCCGGCCTTCGACGGACGCCTGGCCAACTGGGGCAAAGCCGCTCTGGCAGCGCATCTTGGGCTGATGGCCGCGCAGGGCGACACGGCATTGCCGGGCACCACTGAGGCAGCCCCACAGACTTCCACCCAGACTTCCACCCAGGCTTCCACCCAGACTTCCACCCAGGCTTCCACCCAAGCCACCAGCCAAGCCACCAGCCAAGCCATCACCCTGGCCCTGTTCGACGCCATCGGCAAAATATTGTTCAAGGCCGATGGTGATGCGCGCGAGATCAAACCCACCAAAAAAGCGCTGGCCGAGTGGGGCGAAGAAGCCGCACAAAAGTTCGCCCAGCGCCTGCTCGCGCTGACCGGGCCGTGGTATGTCGCCCGCGAAGCGCAGCGCATCGCCGACACCCTCGCACTCAACGCCGGCGTGTTCACCTGCGGCGTGGCGCTGCTCGAAGAACTCGATGCCGTCAAACGCGAATCGCGCCGCATTGCCTTCGCCGACATTGAAGCGCTGGCGCGGCGCTTGATGGGCGACGGCAGCATCAGCGCCTATCTGCACGAGCGTCTCGATGCCCGCATCCGCCATGTGCTGATCGACGAATTTCAGGACACCAACCCGGTGCAGTGGCAGGCGCTCAAGGGCTGGTTCGCCGCCTACGGCGAGGATGCCGCGCGCCCCGGCGTGTTTCTGGTGGGGGATCCGAAGCAATCGATCTACCGCTTCCGCCGCGCCGATGCGCGCTTGTTTGACAGCGCCAAGCAGTGGCTGCACACGCATTTTGATGCGCAGGTGTTCGAGCAAAACGTCACACGCCGCAATGCGCCGCCGTTGGTGGCGCTGCTCAACACGCTGTTCAGTGACGTGCCCGGTTACGCGCATTTTCATTCGCATTGCGCGCTTGATACAGACAAGCCTGGCCGGGTTGAGTTGCTGCCCTTGCCCGATGCTGCGCCGGGCACCGGGGCCGCCGTTGCTGCTGCGTCCGCTGACGCCAATGGCAACGATGCCGTTGCAGCACCAGCGCACCGCACCAGCCTGCGCAACCCGCTGCTCGAAGCCGCACCGGAAGATGAAGACACCCGCGCCGCCGCCGAAGGCGCGCAAGTGGCGGCGCGGATTCATACCTTGCTCGGGCAAGAGGTGGTGCGCGATGCCCAAGGCCGGCCGCGCCGCCTCCGCTGTGCTGACATCATGCTGCTGGCGCGCACGCGGCGTGATTTCGCGGTGTATGAAATGGCCCTGCGCCGGGCCGGCATTGCACTCATCACCTCGCGCAGCGGCGGTCTGTTGGAATCGCAAGAGGCGCGCGATCTGGCCGCGCTGCTCAACCTGTTGATGACACCCTCGCGCGACCTCTGGCTGGCGCACGTGCTCAAAAGCCCGCTGGCTGGCGCGAGCGATGACGACCTGCTCGAACTGGCGCAGCAACCCGGCACCACCTGGTGGCAGCGCCTGATGAACACCGCCGCGCTGCCGCCGCATCTGGAGCGCGCACGCAACCACCTGCGCGCCTGGCACGCTGCGGCCGGTGTGCTGCCGGTGCATGATCTGCTCGACCGCATCCTCGCCGAATCGGACGCGCGTGCGCGCTACTGCGCCGCCGCGCCCGCGCACCAGGGCGCGCAGGTGCTGGCCAACCTCGATGCCTTTATTGAACTCGCGCTCAATGTGGACTCGGGGCGCTTTCCCAGCCTGCCGCGTTTTCTTGACGAACTCAAACGCATGGCGCAGGGCGCAGAGCAGGAAGCGCCGGGCGAGGGCATCGCCGCGCGTGAAGACGCGGTGCGTCTGATGACGATCCACGGCGCAAAAGGCCTCGAAGCGCCGGTGGTGTTTTTGCTCGGTGCCAGCGCCGCACCGCCGCCCGAGCGCGGCCACCGCGACCTCGTGATCTGGCCGCCGGATGCCGCCGCACCCAGCCACTTCTCGATGATGGCGGCCAAGGCTGATGCCCCGGCAGTGCAGCTCAACCTGCTTGCCGCCGAGAGCGAACTTGACCGCATCGAGAGTTTTAATCTGCTCTACGTGGCTCTCACGCGCGCCAAACAAATCGTCATCGTCAGCGGTGCGCAAGTCAAAACGCCGCACCCGGAAGCGCCGTACTCGCTCGTGGCCGCCGCCCTGCAAGCCTTGGGAGACAAGGGTGTTGGGCCGATACCCATTGAAGAAGCGCTGCCAGAGCGGCTCACAGCCGGGTTGCTGGTTGAAAAAATGATCGACACAGCCGCGCGCGCGGTACCCGCAGGCCGCTTGCGTGTGCCTGAATCCGCAGCGATGCGCGAGGGCACTCGCATGCACCTTGCCTTGCAAGCGCTCACCGGCGCACTCGATGCGCGCGCGCCCGCGCCGGAACCCCCAGCCGAACTTGTAGACACTCTCGCACCAACCCTCGCATCCAGCCTCGGTGTTGACACCGGCGCTGCCCGCGCCATGCTGACGCGCGCGCAAGCCGTATGTGCAGCGGCGGGGCTGCAACAGTTTTTCAACCCGGCGCTATTTGTCCATGCCCGCAGCGAACTGACCTACGTGACCGCCACCGGCGAGACGCGCCGGATTGACCGCCTGGTGGAATTGAATACTGAGGTTTGGGTGCTCGACTACAAAGCCCAGGTCACGCCCGCGCAGCAGCCCGGCTATGCAGCGCAGTTGGCGGAGTACGCGCTGGCGATGCGCACGCTCTATCCAGGCAAGCAGATGCGCTGCGGCTTGATTGATCTGACTGAACTGCGATTGATTGAGACCTCCACACCGGGCGGCGCAGAGTGAGGCGGCGTGAGCCAGGCGGGTTTTGGAAATCGCAATAAAAAACCCCGCCGCA
Organism: Burkholderiales bacterium; assembly: GCA_031428855.1. Lineage (GTDB taxonomy): Bacteria > Pseudomonadota > Gammaproteobacteria > Burkholderiales > JAEUOS01 > CANJDH01. The sequence continues at coordinate 12,147 of JANOYK010000735.1, forward strand.
GCGGGGTTTGGCAAGCCGTGCCCTGCTTCAGAAACGCTTGCGGCGCCCGATACCCAGTCCCAGCAAGCCTAGGCTTGCAAGGACCAGCGCGAGCGAGCCAGGCTCAGGCACGCCGTTACCCACCGTGCCGCCACCATTCAATATGGTCACGTCGGCTTGGCTCAACAGGCCATCGTAAATGCGGATGAAATCGACCGAGCCAGGCTGGGCTTCGCCCTGACCGGTGGCGTAGTCGTCGGTGAAGAAGGTCAAAATATTGGCACCCGGCAATCCATAGCTGTACGGATCAGCCACCGACCACTGCTGCACGCCATTGACAAATCCCGTGATGATGCCGGCGGAACTGTGGGTAAAAGCAATCGTGTAGCTGGTGTTGATCACCACCGTATCGGCACCCAACGCACCGCTTC
>JANOYK010000736.1:0-11997 GCA_031428855.1 Burkholderiales bacterium
CAGCGACTCTGGCAGGCTGACACCTCGGCCAAACCAGCGCGCAGCAAAGGCTGGCAGCATCACAGTGCGTAGTCGAGCCGCAGCCGGGTCTGCAGCTTGCGCCCCTGGCGCAACGCTTCCCTGAGAATGCGCCGGTCCAGCTCGTTCAGGCTGGCAAGCTCAATCTGATTCGGCGCGCCGCCATCGTCCTGTGCCTTGAACTGGCGGGTGAGGCGCAGCATCTGGATGAAATGAAACGCCTCTACCATTGCCTCGGCTTCGCCTGCCGCGCCATAACGTGCGCTGGCCAGCCGCAGGCGTTGTGCCGTATGAGACGGGCGGATGTTGTGGGCCAGTGCCAGCACGCGTGCCGCGTCGATGAAAGGGCGCACCCCATGCGCTTTGAGATCGAATGTGCCACTGTCCGCGAGGTCGCTGAACAAGCCCAGCGGCGCGCTGTTTGTCAGCGCATTGGCCGCGAGCATGTGTAAAAACGCCGGGCGCGCCTGCGCTTGGGCGTGCAGCCCGTCGCACAGCGTTTGGGCCAGTGCCGCGTTGCCATGCAAAGCCCGGAAATCGAAAAATATCGCGGCGTTGAGCAAGGCGGCGGGCGAGGGGTTGTGCATCCAGGAGTCAAACTGCGTCTGCCACTCGGTCAGACTCAGGCACCACTGGGGATTGCCCGCCATGATGCCGCCCTGACAGAGCGGAAAACCGAGCCGCGCCAGCAACTGGTTGATGCGGCCCGCCAGCGGCAGCAGCCGGGCGCGTACGGCATCGGCCTGCTGCGCACTGACGGCAGCGAAAATGATGCCGTTGTCCTGATCGGTGCTGATGGTTTGTTCCATCCGCCCCTCGCTGCCCAGGGCAATCCAGCAAAAATCGATTTGGTCGGCGCTGCTGCCATCCTCATGGGTGACGATGTGGATGGCTTGCTCCACCAGCTGATCGTTCAGGGTGACGATCAGTTGAGTCAGCTGCTCGGCACCCATACCCTGGGCGAGCAGATTGCGCGCCAGCTGCCGCACACCGGCTGCCGGCGCTTCGAGTGCTGCGGCGTCCTTGGCGTGTGCAATGGTGTCGTGAATCTCACGTACACCAGTGCGCTGCAGCGAGAACAGGTCACGCTCGCTGATCACTCCCAGGAGCGTGCCGCCGCGTGTAACCGGCACGTGGCGCACACCATGCCGGGCCATCAGAAGCGCCGCATCGAAGGCAGAGGCGTTTTCGTCGAGGCACAGCGGATCGGTCGTCATCACCTGTGCCAACGGTGCATCCAGGGCGGCGTCCAGTGCCGTGTGATTGAGCACAACGCGGTTGAGCAAGTCGCGCTCAGTAAAGATGCCGGCCACCCGGCCAGCGCCATCCTGGGCGATCACCGATCCCACCTTGTGCTCGCGCATCAACCCGAGTGCTGTGCGCAAGGCCGTGCCGGGCGCGCAGGCCAGCGGCGGCCGGCGCAGCAGCGCGCCGAGCAGACTGCTCATGTTGAGGCGCTCGAAAGCGTCTTCCGCCGCGCGCGCATGCGCGTGGCGGCGCGAGGCTTGGAGCAGGTGTGCCAGACGCCGGGTGCAGAAATCAGCGAAGGGCGCGCTTTCACCGAGCAGCGTATCAAACAGCGCGCGTCCAAATTCATAGCAAAACGTATCGCCGCTGGCCGTGTGGTCATAAATCACGGCGCTGCGCTCGATCATGGCACCGAGCGGAAAACTGTCACCCGCGTGCAGGGCCAGTTCAGTTTGTTCTGTGGCAGCAGCGGCTGGATCGTGAATCTGGATGCTGCCGCGCGCAATGACATAAAACAAGCGCGGCGGGCCATCGGCCGGGGCCGCCACACTGGTGCCGTCCGGGAAATAATTTAGCTGCGCCTGACCCGCCATCAACGCCAGATGCGCCGCGCTCATGTGCGAATACGGCGCATGGCGGCGCAAGAAATCTACAACGCTTTTGGCAAGCAACGGGGGCGCGGCGGCGGGCATGCGCTGATGGTAGCGCAGGCTAGGAGCAGCGCCCAGCCCGGCGCTGTGCTAATCGCTCTACCAATAAGCGCGCTACCAATAAAGCGCTCTACCAATAAGCGCTCTACCAATAGGCGCTCTACCAATAAGTGATGAGCATCCTGGCCGCCACCACGTAGAGACAGCAGGCAAACAGGCGCTTGAGCAGCAGCACTGGCACCCGGTGCGCGACACGCGCACCGAGCGGGGCGGTCATCATGCTGGCCAGGATCAACCCGCTCACGGCAACCAGGTTGACAAACCCGAGTGACCACGGCGGCAGACCCGGCACCCCCCAGCCCGAGCCCATGTAGCCCACAGTGCCGATGATGGCGACCGGAATGCCCAGTGCGGCTCCAGTGCCAATCGCGGTGCGCACCGGCACCCCGCACAACAGCATGAACGGCATGGTGAGAAACGCGCCACCGGCCGACACCAGACCCGACACCACACCGACCGCTGCGCCGAATGCAAACAGGGGCAGCGGGCCGGGCAGGGTGCGGCCCGGCTTGGGTTTTTTGTTGAGCATGATCTGGGTTGCACCGGCAGCGAGGATCAGCGCGAACGCGAGCGCAAGGTGGCGTTGCGCGATCCAGCCGGTGGCGAAGGTGGACGCCAGCGTGCCCGTCATCATGCCAGGTGCCATGCGTTTGACAATGGCGAAATCGACGCTGCCCAGCTTCCAGTGTTCGCGCACGCTGGCCGCCGAGGTGAACACCACTGAGGCCATCGCAGTAGCGAGTGACAGGTGAACAATATGATCCGGTGCAAAGTGCTGGGCCGAAAACAGCGCCGCCAGCATCGGCACCAGCATCATGCCACCGCCGACGCCAAGCAAGCCGGCCATGAAGCCGACAAAAGCGCCTGCCGCGAGATAAGCGGCGAACCAGATCATTCCTTGCCGATCAACTTGCCTGTAATGTATTTCCACTCCGAAGGTGTCACCGGCGTAATCGACAGCCGGTTGCCGCGCTTCAGGATCAGCATGCCGTCGAGCGGTTTGTGCTCGCGCAATTCGGCCAGCGCCACCAGGCGGGTCTTGCGCACCAACTGCACATCGACGTGCATCCAGCGCGGCTCTTCCTGGGTCGCAGCAGCTTCGAAATATTTGCTCTTTTTGTCAAACTGCGTCGCATCTGGGTACGGGTGGCTGGCCACCTGCGCCAAGCCCGCCACGCCCGGCTCGGCGCAACTGGAGTGATAGAACAACACGCCGTCGCCGATCTCCATGCCGTCGCGCATGTAGTTGCGCGCCTGGTAGTTGCGCACGCCGTACCAGGGCACGGTTTTTTTGGGCATTGCTGCCAGGTCGTCCACTGACACATCGGACGGTTCTGATTTCATCAGCCAATAGCGCATGGGCAGCCGGTTTCGCAAAGGTGCGCCGCAATGACGCTCTGTAAATGCAAAACGGCGCGAGAGATTCGCGCCGCTATAAAAAGGGTTCCCCGCAATGCCGTCAGGCCCGCATCCTGAACCATGGTTCAGGTCGGCAGCATCAGAAGATCACATCAGGGCATTCAGCGCCGTCTCAGGGAGTGTCCTGCACGAGTGCAACACACTGTAAGGGGTGAGAACACACACAACAGCAATCGATTCTTCAACTACCTTGCGTCAAGCTTATTGGTACAAGGAATGTTCGAGCCTTAACCAACACCGCAGGGAATTTTCTTTAAGGCGGCCCCTTTACTTACCGGCTTAAAGACACTCCAAGACTGTCAACACTACTGCAAGAATTTTGCGGTCAGAACAACTTTTCCTGACTCGCAATCGCCTCATCGACCAGCGAATTCATGGATTGCATTCTACGCTTGTATTCGCCCAAGTCAAACCCCGCGCCGGTCTTGGCCGACAAAAGTTCGTGGGTGATGTTAAGCGCCGCCATCACAGCAACACGGTCGGCCCCGGCAATCTTGCCGGCCCCTTTGATTTCACGCATCTTTTTGTCGAGATAGGCGACCGACGCCATCAATTCCTCGCGCTCTTCGTCAGGGCAGGCGACGCGGTATTGACGATCAAGAATCGTCACATCAATATTTTTGACGGTGCTGACCGTGCTTTTTGCGCCACTCGGAGCGGCCTTGGTGGTGCTCATGTCAAGCCTCTTCGGTCGCGGGAATGCGGTTAATCAGCGACTCAAGCTTGTCGCGCGCGCTGGTCATCTTGTCGGCCAATGCGCGATTCTCGCCCTCCAGTTGGGTGACGCGATTGCGCAACTCGCGGTTTTCCGCGCGCGCTTGCTGGTGCAACTCCACCAACTGCATAAGTTTTTGCTCGAAGGTTTCCAACTCAGTCATGGAGACAATCTTGGTGGAAAAATCGCATTAAGTCAAGCATCTAACGGCAGTTTTGAATGTAAGTTTTGATGTAGCAGAGCCACTATTCTGCTGTGGCAGCGCCACGCAGAGCCGCATCAGGTCACTGAGTTCGCCGGTTTTCGCGGTGCGCGGCTTGCTACAATCGCGCCTGTTTTGGTGCTACCGGTCGATGATCTCGATCGGTGTTAAACGGGAATCAGGCGTTCGTCCGGCTTTGTCAAAGCAAAACCGGATGGGCGACCTGAGCTGCCCCCGCAACGGTCAGCGCTGCAAGAGTTGCCTCAATGAGATGTTGCATCAGGCGAATTTTGCGAGGCTCAAACCCCACGCCACTGCCGGAGAATTTTTCCGGCGGGAAGGCTTTGAAGCCTGATGCGCCAGCCCGGATACCGGCCAGGACATTCATCCCGCCCTTATCAGCCTGCGGGGATGCAGGCGTTGCAAGGAGTTGTCCATGTTGTGCTATTTGTCCGCGCGCCGGCCGCGTATCGCGTCCGCGCTGTTGCTCGCCGTTTGCACCGGGGTTGTTATACCTTTTTTTAATCCGGCTCTCGCCCAGCCGGTGCCGCAAGTGATCGTCACTGCCACCCGCACCGAACAAGCGGTCACCGATACCCTCGCCAGTACCACGGTACTGACCCGCGAAGACATTCGTGATACTCAAGCGGCTGATTTGCCGGCGTTGCTGCGCGGCGCAGCGGGCATTGAAATCATGCAGAACGGGGGGGTGGGCAACAACGCCAGCGTTTTCATGCGTGGCGGCAATTCGAATCACACGTTGATTCTGCTCGATGGCATGCGCATCAATTCCGCCACCACCGGCACCACGGCATTGGAGCGCTTGACGCTGGATCAGATCGAACGCGTTGAAATTGTGCGCGGCAATGTGTCGGCGCTGTACGGCTCCGAAGCCATCGGTGGTGTGATCCAGTTGTTTACCCGGCAGGGCAGCGGCGCGCCCGCGCTGGGTGGCTCATTAACCACCGGTGCGCGCGGCACGCTGGCGGGCAATCTGCATGCCGGTGGCAAGGTGGGCGACACGCGTTTCCATCTTGGCGTGGCTGCATTCCACACCCGCAATTTTTCCGCGATTGATCCAAACACCAATGCGAATACGCGCGCCAAGGTCAATCCCGACGATGACGGTTTTCACAATACGACCATCAACGCCAGTGTTGCCCACATGTTTAACGCGCGCAACGAAGTGGGGCTGCGTTTATATGACACCCGTGGCCTGATTAATTTCGACAATTCATCCACCGCCGCGTCCAATCTCAAGACCAATGTGGACCAGACGCGCAATACCACCACCTCACTGGGTGCATACAGCAAGAACCGCCTGCTCGATAACTGGCGCTCCACACTCAGCTTCTCCAAGAGCACCGACGGCAGCGACCAGACCCTCAACTACAAATGGAACGGCCACATCCGCACCGATCAGCGCCAGTTGACCTGGCAAAACGAAGTCGCGCTGGCACCCACCCACAAACTGCTGTTGACGGCTGAATCGTCGAACCAGCGTGCCGAAAGCCAGAGCACGACCTCACGGTTTTATCCGGCGCGCCGGATATCGACCTGGATCGCGGGCTATTCCGGCGCAGTGGAACGCGCCGAGTTCCAGCTCAACCTGCGCGGCGACCGCTACTCTGATTTTGGCCGCGCCAACACCTATTTTGCAGCGGCTGGATACAACATCACGAATGAATGGAAACTGCTGGCGCAGCAATCGACGGCGTTCAACGCGCCGACCTTCAATCAACTCTATTTCCCTGGATTCGGTTCCCCCGGCCTGCAACCGGAAAGCGCGAAGAGCCGGGATTTCGGCGCGCAATGGGCCAGCGGCGCGCATCTGCTGCGCCTCACGCGCTTTCGCACTGACTACATCAACCTGATCCAGGCTGCCACGGTTGCTCCTTTCCTGGCCGTCAATATCGCCAAGGCGCGCGTGAATGGCTGGGAGAGCAACTACACGGGGCAATGGTCCGGCTTCGATGTGCGCGCCAATCTCACCTTGCAGGATCCCGTCAGCATCCCCGCTGACCCCACCACCGGCCCGCAGTTGCGCCGCCGCGCCCAGGCGTTCGGCAATGTGGGTGTCTATCGCAGCATCGGCGCATGGCGCTTCGGTGCCGATGTGTTCTCATCGGGCAATCGCGTCGATACCGAGATCAATAGCAGCACCACCAAGGTGGGGCTCGCTTCCTACAATTTGGTGACACTGACAGCGCGGTATCACTTCACCAAGGAACTCTACATGGCGGCCAAACTCGACAACGCCACGCGCGCGCGCTATCAGGTGGCGCACGGTTTCAATTCCGCACCGCAAGGGTTGTTTGTGACCTTGGGCTATCAGCCCAATTAATGTTCCGATGACTCGCTCGCGTACCGTCGCCACGTTTGGCCTGCTGGCCGCGGCGGCGTGTGCGGCGGCGGTGTTGTCACTGCTGGCCGGGAGTGCGGCGGTGACCCCCACCGAGGTATGGACAGCCTTGACCGGGGGCGACGCCGGTGCGCGCGGCGACATCGTGCTCAACCTGCGCCTGCCGCGCGCACTGGCTGCGTTTGGCACTGGCGCGCTGCTGGCGCTGGCCGGGGCGCTGATGCAGGTGCTGTTGCGCAACCCGCTGGCCGAGCCCTACCTGATGGGCATTTCAGGCGGCGCAGCGGTGGGGGCGCTGTCGATGCTGTTGATTGGTGCGAGTCTGCTGCTGGTACACGCCGCCGCTGCGCTCGGTGCAGCGCTGGCGGTGCTGCTGGTGCTGGGTCTGGCACGCCACGATTTTGCGCTGGGTGCGGGCCACGATGGCAGCCCGCGCTTGCTGCTCACCGGCGTCATCATCGCGGCCGGCTGTGGCGCGGTGGTCACATTGATTCTCTCGGTGGCACCCGACAACAAATTGCGCGGCATGCTGTTCTGGCTGATGGGTGATTTCAACGGTGTGGACCGCTGGCAGCCCGCGCTCGGCGGTGCTGTGCTGCTGTTGCTGTTGATGCTGCCCGATGCGCGCGCGCTCAATGCGCTGGGGCGCGGCACGCTGGCCGCGCAAACGCTTGGCGTCAACGTGCGCTGGCAGCGCCTGCGTCTCTACGCGGCGGCCTCCATCGCCACAGCACTTGCCGTGACCACTGCTGGTACGGTCGGCTTCATCGGCCTGATCGTGCCGCACGCGGCGCGCCTGGTGGTCGGCAACGATCAACGCTTGTTGTTGCCGGTGGCCGTGCTGGCCGGTGGGACTCTGCTGTTGCTGGCCGACACACTGGCGCGCACCGTGGCAGCGCCGGTGCAATTGCCGGTCGGCGTGGTGATGGCCTTCATTGGCGTCCCGTCGTTTCTCTATTTACTGTTGCGCCGCCATGAACGCGTCTGATATGTCCGCCAGTAAGTCACTGCCGACGGCACCGGCTGCACCGCAGCCCGCGCCGCTGCTCGAAGCGCGCGGGTTAACGCTCACGCGCGGCAGCCGCACGCTGGTGTCGCGGCTTGATTGGCAGGCGCACGGCGGCCAACTGTGGTGTCTGCTCGGTCCCAATGGTGTTGGCAAGACCACGCTGCTGCACGCGCTCGCGGGTGTGCTGCCGGCGGCGGGTGTCACGCTTGATGGCCGCGCGCTGGCGCAGTGGGACGTGCAGCAACTCGCCCTTGAGCGCGGCTTCATGCCGCAGCAGATTCACGATGCGTTCTCCGCCAGCGCTCTCGACACCGTGTTGCTCGGTCGCCATCCGCACTTGGGCCGCTGGGATTGGGAGAGTGACGCCGACGTCGCCATCGCACAGCAGGCACTAGATGCCTGCGGCATGGCCGGTTTCGCGCAGCGGGATGTGGTGACGCTCTCCGGCGGTGAGCGCCAGCGCGTCGGCTTGGCGATGTTGCTGGCGCAACAGCCGCGCGTGCTGCTGCTCGATGAGCCGGCCAGCCATCAGGACTTGCAGCATCAGGTCGCGATTTTCACATTGCTGCGCGCGCTGGCCGATGGCGGGCGCGCGCTGGTGGCTGCGGTGCATGACATCAACCTCGCCGCGCGCTTCGCCACCCACGCGCTGCTGCTCGATGGTAGCGGCGGCACCGAGGCCGGCCCGGTCGGTGAGATGCTCACGCCCGAGCGGCTCTCGCGCATCTTTCATCATCCGGTGCGGCGGATTGACGATCAGGGCCGCGCCTGGTTTATCGCTGAATGAACCGTGATGCGGATGAATTACGCCAAGCCGAATGCCGCTGCCTGCACGCACGGCACTCCAACGTACCGCACCAATTTGCACAGCGCCACATGACAACACGCAGCACTGCATGACACTGCGCGAAGCGGCATCACCAACGAAACCAGGGATCACCCATGACCAGCACTGAAAAATCCGCCTCTGTCACCGCCGCTGCCGGTGACGCCGGCCTCAACGAGCGCCACAAGGAACGCATGCAGCGCAAGAAAGAAGTGGTCGATGGCCACATCGAGGCCGCCAAAACCGAGCGCGGTGTGATCGTCGTCACCACCGGCAATGGCAAGGGCAAATCAAGCTCAGGCTTCGGCATGGTGGCGCGCGCGCTCGGCCACGGCATGCGGGTGGGTATCGTGCAGTTCATCAAAGGCGCTCTGGCGACCGGCGAAGAACGTTTCTACCGGCGCTTTCCCGATGAGGTCAGCTACTTCGTGATGGGCGAGGGCTACACCTGGAACACGCAAGACCGCGAGCGCGACATCGCCAAGGCCGAAGCCGCGTGGGACAAGGCGCGCGAGTTGTTGTCCGATGCGTCGATTGGCCTGGTGCTGCTCGACGAACTCAACATCGCGCTCAAATTGCGCTACCTTGACGTGACCAGCGTGGTGGCTGACTTGCAGACACGTCCGCCGATGCAGCACGTGGTCATCACCGGGCGCGGCGCACCGCCGGAGTTGATCGAAGCGGCCGATACCGTCACCGACATGACCCTGGTCAAACACGCTTTCAAAGCCGGTGTCAAAGCCATGCCCGGCGTCGAGTTTTGAGCACTGAAGAGTTGACGACGCTCGCAGTCGATTGCCCGGCCCTGTTCGTGGCCGGCATTGCCTCGGGGCAGGGCAAGACCACGGTCACCGCAGCCCTCGCACGCTTTCACACCCGGCAGGGGCGGCGCGTGCGCGTGTTCAAAAGCGGCCCCGATTTTCTCGACCCGATGATCCTCCAAGCCGCCTCCGGCCACCCGGTCGAAAACCTCGACCTGTGGATGGTCGGCACCGCGCGCAGCCGCGCCTTGCTCTATCAGGCGGCACAACAGGCCGACCTGATCCTGATCGAAGGCGCGATGGGCCTCTACGATGGCAAGCCATCGGGTGCCGATCTGGCGGTGGAGTTTGGTGTGCCGGTGGCCGCAGTGATCGACGCCGGCGCCATGGCCGAAACCTTCGGTGCGCTGGCGCTGGGTCTCAAGCACTATCGCACCACGCCCGCCACACCATTCGCCGGCGTGGTGGCAAACCGGGTCGCCAGCCCCGGCCACCGCGACATGCTGTTGCACAGTCTGCCGCCTGACATTGCCTTGATCGCCGCCATCGGACGCGCCGCCACACCGCTGCCGGAGCGCCACCTGGGTCTGGTGCAAGCGAGTGAACTGCCGGACCTGTTGCAGCGCCTCGACGCACTGGCCGATTTGGTTGAAGCAGGCGGATTCACCGCTCTGCCGCCACTGGTCTCCTTTATGCCATCGGCCTGCGATCCGCTCCCACCAAGGCTTTCAGGCCTCAACGTCGCTGTAGCGCGTGATGCCGCGTTCTCGTTTATCTACCCCGCAAACCTTGCCACACTGACTGGCATGGGCGCGCAACTGACATTCTTTTCACCGCTGTCCGATGACCCCGTACCGAACGCCGGCGCGCTATGGATACCCGGCGGTTACCCCGAACTGCACGCAGCGACTTTGTCCGGCGCATCACGCTGGCTCACTTCGTTGCGCAGCTTCTGCGCCGCAGGCAAACCGGTTCTCGCCGAGTGCGGCGGCATGATGGCCCTGGCCGAATCGCTGGAGACCCTCGACGGCAAGGTGTACACCATGGCAGGCTTGCTGCCAGGCCGCACCGTGATGCAAAAGCGCCTGGCTGCACTGGGCATGATGGGCGTGGCGTTCTCCGATACCGCAGAACCGGTGCGCGGCCACGCGTTTCACTACTCACGTTTTGAGACCACGCTCGCGCCCTGGCTGCGCGCTACGCGCACGCGCGATCAACAGCCGGGCGAGGCCATCTACCGCGCTGGCTCAATCACAGCGTCCTATTTCCACGCTTACTTCGCGTCGAATCCGGAGGCGGTGGCGGACTTGTTGACGCCGGCCAGAAATCCTGAGACATAACGCTCTGGCCGCTGCAGCGTATGAGCTGCCCGGAGCGGCCCGGCAACCTAGCCCGCGTAGGGTGTGCATCGTGTCATGTTCCGGATCGTTTCACGCCTTCGCTCGCCACGTTCAGTACAGATTTCATCGGTTTTGCCATGATTGGGTTCCTATCTTTCGAGTCTAATTGCTTGAAGGTAGGTGTCGCACTTCATAGTGGCACAGGGGGGGCCATGCATATTGCCGGTTGCGCTACCATCTCAGCATGAAACCGCGCGTCTACGTCGAAACTTCGGTCATCAGCTATCTTGCGGCGGCTCCAAGCCGGGACCCGGTCAAGGCCGCGCGCCAGTTGCAGGCCCATGCTCTTTGGGACGCAGGTGACCGCTTCACTCTGGTGATTTCACCTGCCGTGATTGACGAGGCCTTGCGGGGCAACGCGGTCCAAGCGGCATTGCGTCAAAAAGTGTTGACGGGAATGCCGGTGCTGACTCTCAATGCTGAAGTCGCATACTTGGCGCAGTTGTTGCTCGAGCGCAAGGCCTTGCCTGCCAAAGCGCTGGCCGATGCAGTCCACGTAGCGATTGCCACCACACATAAAATCAGGATTGTTGCGAGCTTCAATTTCAGGCACCTGGCAAGCGTATTTGCCAAAGCGAAGATTGAACAGACCTTGCGCCAACTCGGCTACGAGCCTCCTTTGATTGCTACGCCCGAGGAAATTCTAGGAGTTCAGGATGAATAAGCATGTCACCACAGACAACACACTGACTGAACTTTGGGCCATCAAAGATGAGACTGCGGTCAGGTTTCGGAGCGCAGCTGACTATTTGGCGCACTTGGGGTTGTCGACACAGACGCGCGCCAAGCAGCGTGTCGTGGCGCGCGGCTTGCCAGGCGGCGTACCTCGCGCAAAGCAAAGATCGCCGGGAAAATCGCGGCTCGTGCGTGCCGCTTAGACCGATCTGGTTTGTCATTCCGGTTCTGCGGCAGCGCCTTGTCAAAGGAGCGGCAATGGCAAAGAAGATGCGAACCAGCCGTGCTTCACTCAATCGCTTGCTCGATGAGCACGATGCCAGTCTTACTCTGGCAATCTTGGTAGGTGCGGCCTCTGTGCTGGGGCGCCGCATCAAACTTGAGTTAGCGCCAGCCTGACGCAGGATCAGCGCGCCGTGCCGCTGCGAATCTAAGTCCAATCCACAACGCGCAGACCCTTCACCCGCACAAACTCGCGCACATTGTTCGTCACCAGCGTCGCGTTGAGCGACAGGGCATGACCAGCGATCAAGGTGTCGAGCGGGCCTATCGGTCGCCCGGCTTTTTCCAGCGCAGCGCGCACCTCGCCATAGCTGCCGGCGGCGTCTTCGTCAAAGGGCATCACCTCCAGCGGCGCAAGAAATTCGGCGAG
>JANOYK010000737.1:0-2643 GCA_031428855.1 Burkholderiales bacterium
GGCCTCGACGACGCCTGGGTCTACGGCCTGATGCGGCAAGAGAGCCGCTTCATCATGAATGCCAAATCAGTCGCGGGCGCATCCGGCCTGATGCAGTTGATGCCGGCCACGGCAACCTGGGTCGCCAAGAAGGTGGGGATCAAAAATTATCATCACGGCCAGGTCAACGACCTCGACACCAACATCACCCTCGGCACCACCTATCTCAAAATGGTGCATGACGAACTGCACAACCACCCGGTGTTGGCGTCGGCCGCCTACAACGCCGGGCCGGGCCGGCCGCGCCGCTGGCGCGATGTCAAGCCGATGGAAGCGGCCGTCTTCGCCGAATCGATTCCGTTCAACGAAACCCGCGATTACGTCAAAAAAGTGATGAGCAACGCCACCTACTACTCGGCGCTGTTCACCGGCAAACCGCAGTCACTCAAAGACCGGCTCACCATCATCCCGCCGCGCCGGGCCGATGAAAAGGGCAGTGATACGCCTTAGCGTGGGGCGGATGGTGGATGGAGAGTGGCTCCCACCAACGGTTTTGGCGTATTGCCGGTATGCCGCCGGTAGATCAGCGGGAAATTGAACGCGCCTTTTTGCTGTGGCATTGACGCAGCTAAAATGCGTCTCACTTTCACGCCACAGGCAATCGTCATGACCTCGCGCACCATTCTCCTGATCGGCGGCAGCGGCTTTATCGGCTCCGCCATTGCTGCCAAACTTTGCGCCCTCGGCAAACGCGTGATCGTGCCGGCGCGCCGCCGTGACCACGCCAAGCATTTGATCCTGCTGCCGACCGCCGATGTGGTGCAGGCTGACGTGAATGACGCGCCGACGCTGGCCGGTCTGATGCAGGGTGTCGATGCGGTGATGAATCTGGTGGGCGTGCTGCATAGCGACACCGGCACGCCGTATGGCCGCCGCTTCAAGGCGGTGCATGTGGACCTCGCGCGCAAGGTGGCCGAGGCTTGCGTGGCGGCGCGCGTGCCGCGTTTGCTGCACATGAGCTCGCTCGGGGCCGGCATCAATGGGCCGTCGATGTACCTGCGCTCGAAGGCGGCAGGCGAGGTTGCCGTTCGTGAGGCGCTGCAGGTGCCCGCAGGCGCGCCGGGCGTGGCGCTCACTGTGTTCCGCCCGTCCGTCGTGTTTGGCCGCAACGATAAATTTATTAATCTGTTCGCCCTGATGCAGCGCTACGCCCCCTTTGTACTGCTCGGCCGGGCGGACGCGAAGATGCAGCCGGTGTGGGTCGAAGATGTGGCGCAGGCGTTTGTGAACGCGCTCGATGAGCCGCGCACCTATGGGAAAACTGCGGGGAACACCGCGGGGAACACAGCGGGGAACACCGCTGGAAACGCTGCCGGCCATGCGTATGAACTGGCCGGCCCCAAGGTCTATACCCTCAAGCAACTGGTCGAATACGCCGGCGCGGTCAGCGGCCATCCGCGTCTGGTGATCGGCCTGCCAGATCGCCTCGCCTACTTGCAGGCGTGGGCGCTCGAGTTTGCGCCAGTCGAGCTGCTGTCGCGCGACAACCTCGACTCGACCAAGGTAGACAGTGTGATGCACACTCCAGTGGCTGCGGAGTTGCGCATCACCCCGGCGGCGATGGCGGCGGTGGTGCCGGCCTATTTGACCGGCAACTCGCCTAAAGAGCGCTACATGCAGTTGCGCGATCACGCGCGGCGCTAGACGCGGCAACGAGTGAGTCATGCTCAAACTCGTCATCGGCAACAAGAATTATTCGTCCTGGTCGATGCGCCCGTGGGTGCTGATGACGCAGGCCGGCATTGCATTTGAAGAAATCCAGATTTGGCTGGCCGAGCCAGACACCGCTGCCAACATCGCGCGCCACTCGCCCTCGGCTACGGTGCCGGTATTGATCGACGCGGACGGTGCGCGCAGCATCAAGGTGTGGGACAGCTTGGCGATTGCGGAATATCTTGCCGAAAAATTTCCGGAGAAGAATCTTTGGCCAGCCGATGCGGTGCTGCGCGCGCAGGCACGCTCGGTCTCGGCCGAAATGCATTCGAGCTTCACCGCCTTGCGCACGCACATGCCGATGAACATCCGCAACCGCTACCCCGGCAAGGGGATGACAGCCGAAGTCGCGGCAGACATTGCGCGCTTGCAGGCGATATGGGGCGATTGCATCGATTTGTCCGGCGGGCCGTTTTTGTTTGGGAATTTCGGCACTGCCGATGCAATGTTCGCCCCGGTAGTGTTCCGTCTGCAAACCTATGCGGTGGCGATGCAGGGCAAGGCTGCGGCTTACGTGCAGCACATGCTCGCCACACCCGCGCTGGTGCAACTTGCGCAACTGGCGGCGGCGGAGGGCCACGCCACGCCGCGCTACGACGGCAAATACGCGTGAACATCTACCGTGTCGGCGGCTCGGTGCGCGATGAAATGCTCGGCCTCGCCGTTACCGACCGCGACTATGTGGTGGTGGGCGCCACGCCAGAAGCCTTGGTGAGGTGGGGTCTCGACCAGGGTCTCGGGGGTTTCCGGCCGGTAGGCAAAGATTTTCCGGTGTTTCTGCACCCGGTGACGCAAGAGGAATATGCGCTCGCGCGCACCGAGCGCAAGACTGCGCCCGGTTACAAGGGCTTCGCGTTTCATGCCGCACCCGATGTCACGCTTGAACAGGAT
>JANOYK010000738.1:0-1975 GCA_031428855.1 Burkholderiales bacterium
ACGATGATGGCCAGCTCGGTGCCTGAATAGTGCCCTGCGCCTTCGGCCAGAAATTCGCACACCGGCTTGAAATCCTTGAGCCGCTCCATGCCAGGCCGCGCGCTGAGCGTCTCAAAGTCGGTCTTGAACTCGCGCAGGTCATCGGGCAGCCGCTTCAGGTTTTCTTCGGGGCTTGGCGCGCGGGGTTTACCGTTCGCATTCTTCTCCTCTGGTAATGCGGCGTCCTGATAGCCGCTGATAATCGCCGCCAGGCGCGCGGTGAATTTGGCTGCGGCAATCTTGCCTTTGGCAGCGTCTTCTGCGTCGGCCACCACAAAGTGCCGGCCAATGATCTGATAGTTGAGGCCCCGGTAGGCCGCGCGCATCGCCGCTTCCATCAGAAGATGATCGCCATTCGGAACGCCAAACAAGTAGCCCGCCAACCGCAACGCTGCCTGCTCGGCCAGATAGCACAGGTCAAAACGCCGTTGTTTAAGCGGCCCGGTGGCCGCAGCCCGGAACGCGAGATTGGCGAGCAGGTCGAGTGCGGCACAGGGCTGGATGACAGCGCGGGCAAATTCACGCTGAACCTGATGCGGTTTACCGGCCAGCCCGAGCATGAAGGTGCCGCTGCCGAGGGCCTGATACGGCTCGTTGCTGAACCACGCTTCATCGGTCAGGGCGCGATTGACGATATTGCGCGAGGTGAGCAGCCAGACGTTTTGATGAAACACCGAGAGGTCATCGGCGTTCGCTTTGGTATCGGCGCAACTTTGAAACTCCAGGCCCACCGGGTTTTTTTCTGTCTCGCGCAAATATTGGTACAGCGCGGCGCGGTCGCTGTCGTCTGCCAGCCAACTGAGCAACACGCGGTTGGCCTGGTAGTGCTTATCGCCCTTTTGGGCCTCGGTGAACGGACTCAAATCCTTGAACATGGTCTCTCCTTGCGAATCGGTTGGACTCCTCGCGCCGGATAAAAACCGCAGGTTGCAATGCCGGTTTACGCGATGACTGCGGCACCTAACTGTTCCAGCAAGCTTCTGGCGTTGCGCACATCCAGCGTTCCTTCGCCGCCGTTGATCTGCTTCAGCGCGGCGGCCAGAGCGGCGGCGGCATCAGCACCGCGCCCCTGCCTCTGGCGCAGACGCGCCATGCTCATGGCGCTGCGCAATTGCAGCGAACCCATCTGCAATTGGCGGGCGATACCGGCCGAGTCCATCAGGTGCCGCTCCGCGTTGTCCAGCCAAGCGCCTGCCGATGCGCCACCCCCTCCGGCAGCGGGAGCCCCACCCGCCTCCAGTTGCATCATCAGTTCGCCCATCTGCCGGTGTACTTCGGGCAGGTAGTAGCGTTCGCCGCAGCGCTCAACGATAGACATGGCTTCGCCAAGCAGCGTGAGGCCGGCACCGGCGTTGCCCGCAAGCGCCTCGCCTTCGGCGCGCAGCACCAGATAGAACGGGCGCGTGACCATCGCCCCGGTCGCGCTCCATAGTTCGCAGCCGCGGTGCATCTCGCTGTTTCCTGTCAGCGTGTCGCCCAGCGCGGTACGCAGCCGTCCGCGCACCACCATGGCATGCGCGAGCCATACCCGGAACCCGGATTCTTCACAAATCTCCACTGCTTTGTCCGCATCTTGCAGCGCAGCCTCGAATTCACCGCGAAAATAGTGCGCGGCGGCGCGGAATCCGTGCGCTTCGGCCATGCTGAATTTGTGGCCGCTGTCGCGCGCATTCTGGACTGCCAAATGGGCTCGCCGGATCGATTCATCCGGATTGCCAAGCTGCCAGTGGCCCCATGATGAATAACAAAGGCACATGATGCCGGGATCCTGCACCGCGCTGCGCCTGATCTTCAGCGCTTCGTAATCGGCCAGGCACGCATCCATCAGGCGCACAGCGCGGCCAAGGTCACCCTGGTGAAAAGTGATGCTGGCAATTGCCCAGGCTGATTGCACCTTGCGCACACTATTGTTAGCCTCCGCAGCAGTCTGGGCGAC
>JANOYK010000739.1:0-6547 GCA_031428855.1 Burkholderiales bacterium
GTCTCGCTCAAGGTACTGCCCAAACCGGTGGCAAGCCGCACGCTGCAACTCGGTATGCGTGATGCGGGCGATGTGATCAAAAAACTCAATGCATGGGGCGGGCAGCCGCTGCCCATTACCGCGACCGCGTATTGCGACGGCGACCTTGGCGTGCGCCTCGAAGGGGCGGAAGCGGCGGTTACCAGCGCGGCCAGAAAACTCGGTGGCGACGCTGTGGATGCAGCGCAGGCCGAAGCGTTTTGGCGCGGCCTGCGCGATCAGACCGATGCTTTTTTCGGCGGGCCGGAACCGCTCTGGCGGCTCTCGCTGCCATCCACTACGGCAGCACTTGATCTGCCGGGCCGCCAGCTCATGGAGTGGGGCGGTGCACTGCGCTGGTTGAAGAGCGATGCCCCGCACGCGGCGATTCGCACCCTGGCGCGTCGGGCGGGTGGCCACGCCACGCTGTTTCGCGCCGACGACGCGCTCAAGCGCGAGGCGGGCGTGTTCGCGCCGCTTGATCCGGTGCTGGCGCGCATTCACCACAATCTCAAAGCCACGTTTGACCCGCACCGCATTTTCAATCGCGGGCACATGTATCCCGATCTGTAGCGCACCGTCTCGACCAACATGCAAACCAATCTGGCTGAACAATACAAAGGTACGCGCGACGGCGAGGAGGCCGAAGCGATCCTGCGCAAGTGCGTGCATTGCGGCTTTTGCACCGCCACCTGCCCCACCTATCAATTGCTGGGTGATGAACTCGACGGGCCGCGCGGCCGCATTTACCTCATCAAGCAAGTGCTTGAGGGCAAGACCGCGACCGCGAAAACACAACTCCACCTCGACCGCTGCCTGACCTGCCGCAATTGCGAAACCACCTGTCCCTCGGGGGTGCAGTACGGGCGTCTGGTGGACATCGGCCGCAAGATTGTCGATCAACAAGTCGAGCGTCCGTTGGGCGACAAGCTCAAACGCGCCGCGCTCGCCAAGGGTCTCAACAGTTCGCTGTTCGCCCCGGCAATGGCGCTCGGCCAGTCGCTGCGCTGGGCCGTGCCTGACGCGCTCAAGGCCAAGGTGCCGCCTAAGCAAGACGCAGCGCTGCTCGCCAAGGGCCGCCCGGCGCGCACGCACACACGCAAGATGCTGCTGCTCGAAGGCTGCGTGCAAAACGCCATGATGCCCAACATCAACAACGCCGCTGCGCGCGTGCTCGATGCGCTCGGCGTGTCGCTGGTGTCGGCAACCAAGGCCGGCTGCTGCGGCGCGCTCAACTACCACCTCGACTATCAGGAGGCGGGCCTGGACAACATGCGCCGCAATATCGACGCGTGGTGGCCGATGATTGAAGCTGGCGAAGTCGAGGCGATTGCGATGACCGCATCGGGCTGCGGCGTGATGGTCAAGGAATACGGTCACCTGCTCGCGCACGACCTGGCCTACGCGGCCAAAGCGAAACGGGTGTCGGCGCTGACGCGCGATTTATCCGAACTGGCACTGGCCGAAGAAGCGCTGCCAGCGCGGCTCACAGCGGCCAAGGCGCGTAAATCCGCAGCCACCAACGGTTCTGGCGCGATGCCCGGTTCAAATAGTGCAACGAGTGCGCCGGTCAAAATCGCCTATCACCCGCCATGCTCGCTGCAACACGGCCAGCAACTGCGCGGCATGGCCGAGCAATTGCTCAGGGACGCCGGCTTCGAGCTCACGCCGGTGGCCGATGCGCACCTGTGCTGCGGCTCGGCCGGTGCCTACTCTGTGCTCAATCCGGAGATTGCCGGCCAATTGAAACAACGCAAGCTCGCCAGCCTCGAAGCGGGCAAGCCCGCCATGATCTGCTCGTCCAACATTGGCTGCCTGACCCATCTGCAAAGCGGCACCAACACGCCGGTAAAGCATTGGATCGAGGTGATTGATGAAGTTTTACAGGACGCGGCAGAATTCCACGCTGCCACACGGCATCATTCAATGGTGCGAAGGTGGTGATCGACGCCTTCAACAAGGGCGCAGCCCCGGCCCCGTACAACAAGACCGGTTTTGGCGGCGTCAAGATCGAGCCGGTGTATGTGGACGAAAACGGCGGTGCGACCCTAGCAGGTGCAGGAGATGCGGAACTTGTATGAGCGCGGGGCGAATTTGGGATGAGAAGCGTAGGATGAGAATTGAGGGATGAGAAGTGTGGGATGCGAGCGTGCGATGAGGAGGGCAGCGTGAATCATTGGCAGTCATACCCGGTGCCGATCATGCGCATGGAGTCGCATTTCGGTGACCGCGTGGCGCGTTGTTTCACTGAGCGCCCGCACAGCATCAACCACATGTTTGCCGCCACGCTGGCTGCGCACGGCGCGCGCGAGGCGCTGGTGTTTGAAGGCCGGCGCTGGAGCTGGCACGAGTTGGACGCCGCGGTGGCGCAAGTCGCGGCGGGCCTGGCCGCGCGCGGTGTGGCGCAGGGCGACCGCATCGTGTTGTTCCTCGGCAATCTGCCCGAGTTTGTGATCGCACTCTACGCCTTGCTGCGTCTGGGCGCGGTAGTGGTGCCGGTCAACGTGCGCGAACAAAAACCGGGCCTGCAATATTTGTTTGACCAATGCGGCGCGAAGGGCGTGGTGTACGAGTCCGCTCTCGCCGCACGCGTGCCCGATTCAACAGAAGCACCCAATGTCACCGTGCGCATCGCAGTGGGTGCGCAGTTCGACGCGCTCAAGCAGCATGGTGCGTTAAGCGCTGCGGCCAATGTGAACGAAGAAGACACCGCGCTGATTCTCTACACCTCGGGCACCACTGGCAAACCCAAGGGCGCGATGCTCACGCATTTCAACGTGGTGCATTCGGTGATGCACTTTGAAGCCTGCCTGCGCCTCACCTGTGACGACCGCTCGGCCCTCGCGGTGCCGGCCAGCCATGTCACCGGCGTGGTCGCTGTGCTCGCCACCATGCTGCGCATTGGCGGCGCGGTGATCGTGATGCGCGAATTCAAGGCCGCCAGCTATATTGCCGAAGCCGCACAAGAGCGCGTCACCTACACCGTGCTGGTGCCGGCCATGTACAACCTGATCTTGTTGCAGCCCACGTTCGATCAGCATGACTTGTCGGCCTGGCGTGTCGGCGGCTATGGCGGCGCGCCGATGCCAGTTGCGACGATCGACACACTCGCCCAAAAACTGCCCAAGCTGATCCTCACCAACGCCTACGGCGCGACCGAATCGACCTCGCCGGTGACCATCATGCCGGTGGGCGATACGCGTACACACGCCGATACCATTGGCGTCACCGTGCCGTGTGGCGACGTGCGCATCATGGACGACGCTGGCTGCGAAGTGGCGCGCGGCACCACCGGCGAAATCTGGATCGGCGGCCCCATGATGGTCAAAGGCTACTGGGACAACCCCGAAGCTACCGCACGTGAATTTACCGGCGGTTATTGGCACTCCGGTGATCTGGGCGCGATGGATGAGCATGGTTACGTGCGCATCTTCGACCGCAAAAAAGACATGCTCAATCGCGGTGGTTTCAAGATTTATAGCGTCGAAGTCGAAAACGTGTTGATGGCGCTGCCGGGCGTGGTCGAGGCGGCGATCATCGGCAAGCCGTGCCCGGTGCTGGGCGAACGTGTCCATGCCTTCATCAACACCACCGATGCCGCCGTGACGGTTGAAGCGGTGCGCGCCCACTGCGCCGCGCAACTGGCGGATTACAAAGTGCCGGAGACGGTGAGCTTTGTTACCACGCCGCTGCCGCGCAATCCGAATGGCAAGCTGATGAAGCGCATCTTGCGTGACCAGTTATTGGTCGCACCGAAATAACAATCTGGCGCACAGAGATGTGCCCCGGCGGGGCAAGAGAAAGGCCGATGGCGGCCGAGTGGGAGAAGAAGAATGGCTCCCACCAAGGGTTTTGGCGTGATGTCGCGCTTACTCGCCCGCCTGAATCTTGTTCTCGCGCACCACCTTGGCCCAGCGTGCGACCTCACCGGCGATGAACTTGCCCAGGTCGTCCGGCGTCGATCCATACATGACGATGCCCATTTGATTGAAGCGCTCCTGCACGGCGGGCAGCTTCATCACCTTGGTCATCTCGGCGTGCATGCGTGCCATGATCGCGGGCGGCACGCCGACCGGGGCGAGCATGCCCCACCAGGCTTCGGCTTCAAAACCGGGCACGCCCAATTCGGCCACGGTCGGCACGTCGGGCAATTGCGCCATGCGCTTGAGCGAGGTTACCGCGAGCGGGCGCAGGCGGCCCGAGGCGATGTGCGGTGCCCACAGCGCGTAGGTGGCCATCGTCACCGGCACGTGGCCGGCAATGCCGTCGCTCACCAGCGGGCCGCCGCCTTTGTAGGGAATGTGGGTCCACTCGGCCTTGAGCCCGTTGCCCATCACCGTCATGGCCAGATGCGCGAGGCTGCCCGAGCCAATAGTGCCGTAGTTGATGACGCCGGTTTTGGCGCGCGCGGTCTGCAATACATCGTTGAAGGTTTTGTAGGGCGTGCTTGCATGCGCCGTGACCACCATTGCGCCCTTGCCGAGCAGCATCACCGGCGCCAGGTCTTTGAGGGTATCGAACGGCATGTTGGGAATCAGGCTCGGGTTGACGCCGTGGGTGTCGAACACGAACACCCAGGTGTAGCCATCCGGCGTCGACTTGGCGGCGGCGGCGGTGCCGATGGAGCCGGACGCGCCCGAGCGGTTTTCGATCACGATGCTCTGCCCCAGCGCCTGCTGCAAATGCGGCTGGATCAGACGCGTGATCTGGTCGATGGTGCCGCCCGGCGGGAATGGCGCGATGAAGCGGATCGGCTGGGCGGGCCACGGCGCTTGTGCGTGTGCGGCCGCCGGGAGAGAAAACAGCGCTGCGATCAGTGCGGGTTTGAGCCGCTTGAGTAAATGTAGGGGCATGATGTCTCCGGATTATTTTCAGGTATCGCCACGAAACCGTTGGTACAAGCCACTTCTGGCGGCAACATCGCCAAAGCCCTTGGTGGGAGCGGCTCTGCGGCCGCATTGCATGTGGATAACGCCGCCGCAGGCGGGTGGTTGACCCAGACTACAGATTGTCAATCGCCTTGCCCATGTCTTCGAGCACTTTTTTGGCGTCGCCAAACACCATCATGGTCTTGTCCATGTAGAACAATTCGTTGTCGAGGCCGGCATAGCCGGAGGCCATCGAACGCTTGTTGACGATCACGGTGCGGGCCTGATGGGCTTCGAGAATCGGCATGCCGAAGATGGCGCTGCCCGGCGTTTTTGCTGCTGGGTTGACCACGTCGTTGGCACCGAGCACCAGCACCACGTCGGTCTGCTTGAAATCGGAATTGATGTCTTCCATCTCAAACACCTGGTCGTAGGGAATCTCGGCTTCGGCCAGCAGCACGTTCATGTGGCCCGGCATGCGCCCGGCGACCGGGTGGATGGCGTAGCGCACATTGATGCCTTTTTCGCCGAGCTTGTGCGCCAACTCTTTCAAGGCATGCTGCGCGCGCGACACTGCCAGACCGTAGCCGGGCACGATCACGACGGTCTCGGCATTGCTCATCATGAAGGCGGCATCGTCAGGCGAGCCGCTCTTGACCGGGCGCGCTTCCTGCGTGCCGCTCACGGTGCCGCCGTCCTGCCCGAAGCCGCCGAGGATGACATTGAAGAACGAGCGGTTCATTGCCTTGCACATGATGTAGGAGAGGATCGCGCCGCTGGACCCCACGAGCGAGCCGGCGATGATGAGCATCGAATTGTTGAGCGAGAAGCCGATGCCCGCTGCCGCCCAGCCGGAGTAGGAGTTGAGCATCGACACCACCACCGGCATGTCAGCCCCGCCAATCGGGATGATGATGAGCACGCCGAGCACGAAGGCGATCAAGGTGAGGATGATGAAGGGGGTCCAGTCTTGCGTGGCGGCAAACCAGATGCCGCAGCCGAGCATGGCCAGACCAAGCACGGCGTTAAGCGGATGCTGGCCGGCGAAGGTGACCGGCGCGCCCTGAAACACGCGCAGTTTGTATTTGCCCGACAGCTTGCCAAACGCGATCACGCTGCCTGAAAAAGTAATCGCGCCGACGAAGGTGCCGATGAACAGTTCGATGCGGTTGCCGACCGGCAAATAATTGGAACCTGCCGCCGAGATGCCAAATGCGGACGGCTCACCCACGACTGCCACGGCGATGCACACGGCAGCCAGGCCAATCATCGAGTGCATGAAGGCGACCAGCTCGGGCATCTTGGTCATCTCGACCCGCTTGGCCATGATGGTGCCGGCCGTGCCGCCCACCAGCAGGCCGCCGAACACATAGACCATGCCGGCCGCCTTGGTGTCGGCCAGTTTGACGATCAGGGCTGCGGTAGTGAAGGCGGCAAGCGCCATGCCCACCATGCCGAACACATTGCCGCGCCGCGCGGTGGTGGGGTGCGACAGGCCCTTCAAGGCCTGGATGAAAAACACCGAGGCGACCAGATAGAGCAGGGTGACGACGTCGAGGCTCATTTGTGCGCTCCTGCGTTGCCAGCAGTATCCGCAGCGGAAGCAGCAGGTTTATCTTTTTTCTTGAACATCTCCAGCATGCGCTTGGTGACGAGGAAGC
>JANOYK010000740.1:0-1606 GCA_031428855.1 Burkholderiales bacterium
GCATGATCGCCGTCCGGCCGGAATTTGGCTGGCGGCTCTCTGATCTTGCCGCTGCCTGCAACCAGGACAAGGCTACCGTGCATCGCATGCTGGGCTGCCTGGTGGACGAGCGCCTGGTAGAGCAGCGCGCCAGCGACCGCCACTACCTGCCCGGCGCGCTGCTGTTTGAACTCGGATTGAGTGTGTCCGGTATCGGCGCATTTTCTGCGCGCAGCATGCCGGCGCTCACCCGGCTGGCCAAATACGCACCCGGCGTCGCCTTCCTCTATCTGCGCAGCGACGAGGAATTTGTCTGCGCCGCGCGCACCGGGCCAGACACGCTCAAGGGTCTGTCGATTCACCCCGGCACGCGCCGCCCGCTCGCGGTGGCCGCCGGCGGCGTGGCGATGTTGCTGGCGTTGCCGCTGCGTGAGCAGCAGCGCATCATCGCCGCCAATCTGCGCCAGATCGCCTCGTTCGGCGCAGCGCGCCAGAGCGCAGTGCAAAAAATGCTGCGCCGCTCGCGCCGCGCCGGGTATGGCCTCAACCTGGCCGATGTGGTGCCGGGGATTCACGCGGTGGGCGTGCCGCTGTTTGATGCCGCCGGGCAGGTGTTCGCTTCGCTCAGTGTGTCCGGCCCGCCGCAGAGCTTGCCGCGCACCCGCATCGATGCGGCAGCCGTGCTGTTGCACGATGAAGCGCGGCGGCTGGAACACGACTGGCAAGCGCGCAATACGCCCGCGACACCGCCTGCAAAACTGCCATAATCAGCCGCCTAAAAACGCCCCATGTCTGCTCCCTGGAGACACCCATGAAAAAATCCCTTTGCGCTTTCGCACTGGCCCTGACCACACTGACCGCATTGACCCTGACGCAGCAAGCTCTGGCGCAGAGCTATCCGGCGCGTCCGGTCAAGGCCATCATCTCGTTCCCGGCCGGCAGCTCGACCGATATCGTCGGCCGCATCGTGTTGCAAAAAGTCTCCGAAGCTTGGGGCCAGCCGGTGGTGATCGAAAACCGTGGCGGTGCCGGCGGCTCGCTCGCCGCCAACGCGGTGGCCAAGTCGGCGCCGGATGGCTACACCCTGCTGATCGATTCGGGCGCGCGCGCCGTCACGCCGTCGATCTACGCCACGCTGCCTTACGATCCGCTCAAGGACTTCATCGACATCACGCCCTTGGCGATTCAGCCCAATGTGCTGGTGGTGCCAGCCAACTCACCGCACAAAACCCTGATGGACATTGTGAACGCCGCCAAAGCGAATCCCGGCAAAATCAATTTCGCCTCGGCTGGCAGCGGCAGCGGCACCCATCTCAATCTCGAAAAATTTGTCGCTGCGGCCAACATCAAGGTCACGCACATCCCGTACAAAGGCACGCCCGAAGTGCTGGCCGCTCTGCTCGCCAACGCAGTCGATTGCTACTGGACGCCGATTTCGGCCGGCCTGGGCATGATTAACGGCGGCAAACTGCGCGCGCTCGCCGTCAGCACGCCCAAGCGCAGCAGCCTGCTGCCCGATGTGCCGACCACCGGTGAGGCGGGTGTGACCAACGCCGATGCGCCGCTCTGGTTCGGTGTGTTCTCCCCGGCCGGTGTGCCGCCGGATGTCATCGCCAAAATATCGGCC
>JANOYK010000741.1:0-4408 GCA_031428855.1 Burkholderiales bacterium
GCGGCGCGCCAGACCATGCGCAGCAGCACCAGCACAAACACCGTCACGCCAATCCACTTGTGATACGAGTAATAGGTGAGCTTTTGCGGGCTGAAGGCGAGGCCCGTCATGTACAGGCCGAGCGCGAAACCGCACACCAGCAGCACGGCGGTGAGCCAGTGCAAGGTGATGGCAATGCCGTTGTAGCGCAGTGGCACCGGCACCGGTGCCTGGGCAGCTACCGGTTGGAGAGGCGCTTCCACCAAGGGTTTTGAGGGCATACCGGTGCAAGAAGGGGGCTGGCGGAGGAGGACTGGGTGCGCCTTGATCTTACCGCGCAGGCCGATTCATGGCAGGATGCGTTCTTCCTCCTCTTCTTCTTCTTGCGCGCGGTATGTCCCCGCTACATTGCCAGCTATGGATGCCATCACTCTCGCCGTAATCCAAAGCGGCCTCAACCAAGTCTGCAATGAGATGGACTTGGCCTTCGTGCGCGCGGCGTTTTCGCCGGTGATTGCCGAAGCGCTGGACCGCTCCGATGGCATCTACCATCGTGGTGGCCGGGTGGGGGATGAGGAAATGCGTGGCGGTGAACTGATTGCGCAGGGCGAGCTCGGCTTGCCGGTGTTTGTCGGCACCATGCAGTTTTCGGTCGAGGCGGTGATTGACCGGGTCAATCGAAAAACCGGAACGGCGTCAGTGCCGTTGCATGAGGGTGATGTCTTCATCCTCAACGATCCTTATCTCGGCGGCACCCATTTGATGGACGTGAAATTCGTTAAGCCGTTTTTTTACCGGGGCCAGCTGTGGTGCTGGCTCGCCAACACCGGCCACTGGCCCGACACCGGCGGCATGGTGCCGGGCGGTTTTTCGGCCAACGCCACCGAGGTGGAGCAGGAAGGGCTGCGTCTGCCGCCGGTCAAGCTCTACAAGCGCGGCGTGCTCGATGAAGAAATTCTTGCCATCATTTTGTCCAACATCCGTGTCGCCGATCAACGCATTGGTGACATCAAGGCGCAAGCCGCTGCGCTGACCACGGGCGAGAAACGCCTGACCGCGCTGCTCGACCGTTACGGCGCGGTGCCAGTGGACCAGGCGATTGCTGAACTCAAGCGCCGCGCCGCAGCGCAGATGCGCGCGAAGATCGCCACCATTCCCGATGGGGTCTACCAAGGCGAGGCGTTTGTCGATTCCGATGGGGTCGTCAATCAGCCATTGCGCATCGCCATGCGCATCACCAAGAGCGGCGGCGGTTCGGCTGACAATGCCAAGCTCGCGTTCGACATGAGCGGCTCTTCAAAGCCGTGCCGCGGCCCGATGAACAGCGTGATAGCGACCACCAAGTCGTCGATCTACCTCGCAGTCAAGCACGTGTTCCCGGAGGTGCCGCTCAATGCCGGCACCTTCGCGCCGCTGGAGATTGTGGAGCCGCACGACACGTTTCTCTACGCCAAATACCCGCGCCCGGTGTCGGGCTGCGCGGCCGAGGTGAGCCAGCGCATCGCCGAAGCGGTGTTCGCGGCGCTGGCCCGCGCGATTCCGCTGCAATTGTTTGCCGCGCCGGCCGGCACCAGCGGCAACCTTGGCGTCGGCGGCACCGACCCCAAGACCGGGCAGGCCTATGTGATGTATGTCATCTCGGGCGGCGGCTACGGCGGCAGCCCGATGGGCGACGGCATCTCGAACGGCTGCTCCACCATCGGCATCTCCAAAACCACGCCGGTGGAAATCATGGAGCAGCGCTATCCGGTGTTGTTTGAGGAATTCTCGCTGCATGAAGGCTCGGGCGGCGCGGGCGAGCACCGCGGCGGCTTCGGTGTCAACTACAAAATCCGCATCCGCCGTGGCACGGCAGTAGCGTCGATGGTGATGGATCATGGCCGCACCGGGCCGCAGGGCGCGCAGGGTGGCGGCGATGGCGGGGTCAACCGGGTGCGCATCGTGCGCGGTGGCAAGCCTTACGTGCCGGCGCACCTATCAAAAGACCAGAGCATCGATCTTGCCGAAGGCGACGTAATCGAAGTATCCACCCCTGGTGGTGGCGGTTACGGCAAGCCGGCGGTGCGCTCCAAGGCGGAGATTGAACTCGACATCGCCAGAGGGTATTACTCGCGCGCAGCAGCACAGCAGCACTACGGAAATCTGTTGTAGGAGATGCCAAATGTGATGGATGATCTTGCCGCCGAAAAACGGACTCCATAACGGTGCGTCCGTTCAAGCGTCAAATTGCAGCGCCGCCAGCCGCGCGTAGAGCCCGCCTTGTTCGAGCAGCGCTTCGTGGCTGCCGATCGATTCGATGCGGCCATCTTCCATCACAACGATGCGGCTGGCGTTGCGCACGGTGGCCAAACGATGCGCGATGACGAGGGTGGTGCGGCCGCGCATCAGGTTTTCCAGCGCGGCCTGCACCAGCCGCTCGCTCTCGGCATCAAGCGCGCTGGTGGCTTCGTCGAGCAGCAGCACCGGCGGGTTTTTCAAAATCGCGCGCGCTATCGCGATGCGCTGGCGCTGCCCGCCCGACAAGCGCACCCCGCGCTCGCCGACAAAAGTGTGGTAGCCCTCGGGCAGGCGCGCGATGAATTCATCCGCCATCGCTGCCTGCGCCGCCGCTTTCACCTCGGCATCGGTGGCGTCAGCGCGGCCATAACGGATGTTCTCCATCGCATCGGCCGAGAACACCACGGTGTCTTGCGGCACGATGCCGATGCGCGCGCGCACCGCCGCCGGGCTGGCCTGCGCAATGTCCACGCCATCAAGCACGATGCGGCCCTGGGCCGGATCGTAAAACCGCAGCAGCAACTGAAACAATGTGGTCTTGCCCGCCCCTGACGGGCCAACCACGGCGACGGTTTCACCCGCACGCACATGCAGCGAAAAATCACGCAATGCCGCATGATCGGGCCGCGACGGATAGTGGAACAGCAGATGCTCCATTTGAATTTCGCCAGTGACGCCGGGTTGCGGCGGCGGTAACGGCAGCGGTGCATCAGGCACACGAATGTCAGCTTGTGCGGCGAGCAATTCCATCAAGCGCTCGGTCGCACCCGCCGCGCGCTGCACGTCACCCCACACTTCGGACAGCGCGCCGATGCTGGTCGCCACCAGCACGGCATAGAGCACGAACTGGCTCAACACACCCGCTGTCATGTCGCCGGCCAGCACTGCGCGCGCGCCTTGCCACAGCACCAGCACAATCGCGCCAAACACCATCACGATGATGATGGCGGTGAGACTGGCGCGCGCGCGGATGCGGCGGCGCGCAGTGTCGAACGCCGCTTCGACCGATTCGGCAAAGCGGCCGGTCTCGTGCTGCTCCTGCGTGAACGCTTGCACCGTCGGCACGGCATTGAGTTTCTCGCCCGCCAGCGCCGACGCATCGGCGACCCGATCCTGGCTCGCACGCGACAGCTTGCGCACCTGCCGTCCAAAGCCGATGATCGGCAAAATCACACACAGCAGCAGCGCCAGTGTGAAACCGGTCAGGCGCGGGCTGGTCACCGCCATCATCACCAGGCTGCCAGCCAGCATCACCGTGCTGCGCAGCGCCATCGACATGCTGGTGCCAACCACGGTTTGAATCAGCGTGGTGTCGGTAGTCAGACGCGACAACACTTCACCAGTGCGGGTGGTTTCAAAGAACGATGGACTCATGCCGATCACGTGGCGGTAGACCGCGCTGCGGATGTCGGCCACGACCCGCTCACCGAGCCACGACACCAGATAAAAGCGCGCGGCAGTGAACACCCCGAGCACGGTAGCGACACCAAACAGCAGAAAAAAATAGCGGTCGATGTGCTCAGCGTTGGAACGCGAAAACCCCTGATCGATCATGCCGCGCACTGCCACCGGCAGCACCAGCGACGCAGCCGCTGCAATCAGCAGCGCAATCAGCGCCAACGCCAGCGTGCCGCGATAGGGCGCGAGGAACGGCGCGAGTTGCGCGATCGGGCCAAGCTTGCGCGGGGCGATGCTATTCATGAAATTCGAGGCGGATTGATCGTTCCCCATAGGCCAATATCCACCTCGCCAAACGGTGCGATGGCGGCGTTGAATTCCGCAGCTTGCTCCTTTGTCCATGAACCAGCCAATCCATCGAGGCCATCAAAAGCGGTGCGTGCGCCATATGTTGTGCGAAGTGTTTTGCAAATCAATTGACTGACGCTTAACTTCTGGCGACGGGCTGCCGTTTTGATACGCGACAATGTGGCCTCGTCCAAATCGCGTAAAGTTAACTTCGGCATATCAGCACCTCGAACAAAGTATTGTGAGACGTGTATTACACCCGACAATCTTGCTTGCAGGAAGTGCCCATTATGACGGTGCGGTCAGTTCAATACAGAGGAGAAATAATGCGCAAATGGTTTTTGTTTCTATTGTTCGCAGCGTGGGCGGGTGTCCCTGCGCACGCCCAAACCGCCGACGCCGGCCT
>JANOYK010000742.1:0-1878 GCA_031428855.1 Burkholderiales bacterium
GCATCCTGATAAACCCAATACGGCACGCGCGTGAGACCTTCTTCGGGCCAATGGCGTGGCGTAGCCGCCGCAGATGCAGTCATGAAATGTTTTTCGCCGGAGAGTGGAAGGCGAAATTATAATCACCCGCTCTCCCCGCCCTCTCTCCAGCTTCACGCCCATCACATGATCCGTTACCGCAAGCTTGGTTATGTCGCGCTCAATGTCACTGACCTCGCGCGCGCGCGCGCGTGGTATGCGTCGATGGCCGGTTTGGCGTGGAACGGCAGCGGTGAAGCGGGTGAGGCGTTTTTCCGCTCGGGTGCGGAGCATCACAGCCTGGTGTTGCATCAGGCTGCTGCGCCCGGGCTGAAACGGATTGGCTGGGAGCTGGAGGACGACGCGCAATTTGATGTGCTGGCGCGCGCGCTAGGCCGCCACGGCATCGCCTGGCGCGAACTCGATGCTAACGAGTGCCGCGCCAGCCATATCACGCGCGCGCTGCGCATGGTCGAACCCATCACCGGTACAACGCTGGAGTTTTACGGCAGCGGCATGCAGCGCATGGACACAGCGTTTGCGCCCACCGTAACGCAACTGGAGTCGATTTGCCACGTCGGCATCGGCACGCCGCACTACCGCGAGGCCATCGAGTTTTATGAGCGCGTGCTCAATTTCAAAACCTCGGACGAGATCGATGGCCGCATCCGCTTGATGCGCGCCTTTCCGAACCCGCTGCATCACAGCCTCGCGATTGCCCATGCCGAGCGCAACAGCCTGCATCACATCAACTTCATGGTGCGGGATGACGACGACCTGACGCAGGCACGTACACGATTTAACAGCAACAGTGTGCCGGTGGTGTGGGACGGTTTTCATCCGCCGTCGGGCAACACGTTTTTGTTTTTTCTCGACCCCGACGGCTTGTCGCTCGAATTCGGTCACGGCATGGAAATGTTTCCCGAGACCGGCGCGCGGGCGCACCGCGTGTTCCCGCCCAAACCCGAATCGTTCGACTCGTCCGGCAGTGCGCGCGACCCGCGCATGGCGGCGGCGGGCGCGATTGAATCGACGCCGCTCTGACGCAGCCTTGGCCAGCCGCCGCTGGCTATCCCCCATTCTTCAGGAGACGTTCATGTTGATCGCGCCACGTTTTTTGCTTGGCCTCACGCTGGTTTGCGCAGGCCTCTCTGCCAGTCTGCCCGCACTGGCGCAGGATGCCTCCGCGTATCCATCCAAACCGATCCGCATCATCGTGCCGTTCCCGGCCGGCGGCACCGCAGACATTTTGCCGCGTGTGTTGGCCGAAAAAATCAGCACCCGTTTGGGCCAGACCGTGTTGATCGAAAACCGCGCCGGTGCCGCGGGCAACATCGGTGCCGAAGCGGTGTTCAAAGCCGACCCGGATGGCTACACCCTGCTCTCCGCGCCGCCGCCACCGTTCGTCATCAACCAGAGCCTGTATGCCAAGCTTGGGTTCGACCCATCGCAATTTGTGCCCATCACGGTGATCGCCAATGTGCCCAACGTGCTGCTGGTTCACCCCAAGGTCGCGGCCAATACACTGCCCGAATTCATCGCTTACGCCAAAGCGAACCCGGACAAACTCAACTACGCCAGCCAGGGCAGCGGCACCACCTCGCACCTCACCGCTGAAATGTTCAAGTCGATGGCAGGCGTGCGCATCACCCACGTACCCTACAAAGGCACTGCGCCCGCGCTCACCGATCTGCTCGGCGGGCAGGTGGACCTGATGTTCGACAACCTCGGCGTGTCAGCCCAGCACGTGCGCTCTGGCAAGTTGAAGGCCCTGGCGGTGAGCAGCACCAAGCGCGCCACCTCGTTGCCCAATGTGCCAACCGTGATCGAGGCGGGTCTGCCGGGATTTATTTCCGTCGC
>JANOYK010000743.1:0-3597 GCA_031428855.1 Burkholderiales bacterium
CAAAACGCCGCATCGCGCTCAAGTCCATTTCATGCGGTTCTACGGGCGTTGATGCCTGAGAGCGGCTTCCACCAAGGCTTTTCAGGTTGCCCTACAACGAATTGCCCACCCCAAGGAGATACGCGTGAATACTTTTCTGAAGATCATCGTCCTGATACCGGGCCTGCTCTGTGCCGCAACCGCAGCGCACGCGCAAACCTATCCCGCCAAACCGGTCCGTATGCTGGTCGGCTTCCCCGCGGGCAGCGGTGCCGATGGCATGGCGCGCCTCACGGCGATCCACCTCGCCGAAGCGCTCGGGGGGCAGATCGTCGTCGAGAACCGCCCCGGCGCGGGCGGCACGCTCGCTGCCGACGCGCTCAACGGGCAGATCGTGGTGGAGAACCGCCCCGGTGCCGGCGGCACACTGGCGGCTGATGCGCTGGCCAAACCGCCGGCTGACGGCTACACGCTCTACTTCGCCGACACCTCGGTGTTGATCGCGCCAGCCATCTATGCGTCGGTGCCGTACGACCCGGTGAAGAGTTTTGCACCGGTGGGCATGGTTGGCGTGTTGCCGTTGGTGATCGTCGCCAATCCATCGGTGCCGGCCAACAATCCGGCCGAGTTGATCGCGCTGTTGAAAGCCAATCCCGGCAAATACAGCTACGCCTCACCCGGCATCGGCACCGTGCATCACCTGGCGATGGAACTGTTTCGCAAGCAGGCCGGGTTCGACATCGTGCATGTGCCTTACAAGGGCGCAACCCAGTTCATTCCCGATCTGGTCAGTGGTGTGATGCCGCTTGCCGTGTTGAGCGCGCCACCCGCGCTGGCGCAGGCGAAGGCGGGCAAGCTCAAGGCGGTGGCGGTGACCAGCCCGGGCAAGTTGCCGGGCGCGCCGGAGTGGCCGGCGCTGGCCGATACCTTGCCGGGGTTTGATGCATCGCCGAGCGTGTTTGTGCTCGCACCGGCGGGCACACCGGCTGCCATCGTGAGCCGTCTTGACGCAGCGCTCAAGGGCGTGCTCGCCAAACAAGTTGTGCTCGATGCGCTCGCCGCGCAGGGCGCGAAGGTAACGCCGGGCAGTGCGGAACAATTGGCCGCATTCATCGCCGGCGAAGTGCGCAAGTGGGGCGCGGTGGCGCGTGAGTCGGGGGCGAAGGCGCAGTAGGCCCTACGCAAGGATTCAGGTGCGGTAATTTGTATCGCGGCAGACCTGAAACCGTTGGCGCAAGCACTTCTGCGGAGCATGCCGCCGAAACCCTTGGTGGGAGCAGATTTCATGGCGACGCATTGTTGACAGGCGCTATAGCAAACGCCAGTTCGTAGCGCAGTGCCTGCCAGCCCGTTCCACCTTCAGGCACTGTGTGGCGCCGCCGCGCCCCTCTGAGCCCGGTGTTAGCATCCCATTACTTTTCCGGGTGGACGGTGCCCGAGTGAACACCGCAAACGCAGGGCGACGCTGCCACAAGAAATGAACAACCAGTTCTTCGAAAAGCCGATCCTGAACGGTCCCTATGGCTATCCACTGCGCCATTGGGAGCTGGACGCCGACGGTCAGCCGACCCAGCAGATCAAGGAAAGCCGCCGGCTGGCGGAATTCATCACGCCCATCCCCAAACCGAAAAAGCGCAGGGGTGGCGATCAGGCATCGATCGTGTTTGACGAGGGCGCGGGCCTGTCCACCGCCGCGCAGCGCTACGACCACACCGCGATCATCAACGCGGTGCGCCAGGAGGTGGACAAGTGGCGCCAGATTCCCAGCCCGGGCGACTGGCGTGTGTCGCCTGAAACAGCGCGTCTGTTGCAACACTGGCGTGGGCACAAGTTCTCTCTTTTCGTCCGTTTTTTTGCCAGGTTGAAGCAGTCGAGACGGCGATATGGCTCACCGAGGTCGCGCCGCAGGTCGGCAAGGCGGGCGAGCGTTTTCTGGAACATCTCGGCAACGCCAATCACGACGCCAATCCGCAGTTGATGCGCCTCGCGCTCAAACTCGCGACCGGTGCCGGCAAAACCACCGTGATGGCGATGCTGATCGCATGGCAGACCATCAACGCAGTGCGCCGCCCGCAGAGCAAGCGCTTCACGCGCGGCTTTCTGGTGGTGACACCGGGCATCACCATCAAGGATCGTCTGCGCGTGCTCCAGCCCAACGATCCGGACAGCTACTACGCCAGCCGCGAGCTGGTACCCCATGATCTGCTCGACGACATCAACCGCGCCAAGATCGTCATCACCAACTTCCACGCCTTCAAACTGCGCGAGCGCATCACACTTGCCAAGGGTGGCCGCGCACTGCTGCAAGGGCGCACCGGTGAAGAACTTAACACCCTCGAAACCGAAGGCCAGATGCTCCAGCGCGTCATGCCCGACCTGATGGGCATGAAAAGCATCCTCGTGCTCAACGACGAGGCGCATCACTGCTACCGGGGCAAGCTCGATACCAGTGAAGACGACGACCTCAAGGGCGATGACCGCAAGGAAGCCGAGAAAAACAACGAAGCCGCGCGGCTGTGGATTTCTGGGCTGGAAGCGGTGAACCGCAAGCTCGGCGTCGCGCGTGTGATGGACCTGTCGGCGACGCCATTTTTCCTGCGCGGCTCCGGCTATGCCGAGGGCACGCTGTTTCCCTGGACCATGAGCGATTTTTCGCTGATGGACGCGATTGAATGCGGCATCGTCAAGCTGCCGCGCGTGCCGGTGGCGCAGAACATCCCCGGCGACGAGATGCCGGTGTTCCGCGAACTCTGGAAGCACATCGGCACAAAAATGCCCAAGAAGGGGCGCGGCAAAGCCGAAGGGCTTGACCCACTCAGCCTGCCGACCCTGCTGAAAACCGCGCTCGAAGCCCTCTACGGCCATTACGCCGAAACCTTCGCGCTATGGCAACAGGCCGGCATTCGCGTGCCGCCCTGCTTCATCGTGGTGTGCAACAACACCTCCGCCTCCAAGCTGGTGTACGACTACATCTCCGGCTTCCATCGCGTGAATGACGATGGCGGATCTTCGTTTGAAAACGGCCGCCTCCCACTATTCCAGAATTTCGACGAGCACGGCAACCCACTGGCACGGCCCAATACGCTGCTGATCGACAGCGAGCAGTTGGAATCCGGCGAAGCGCTCGACGACAACTTCCGCAACATGGCCGCCGCCGAAATCACGCGCTTTCGCAACGAAGTAATGGAGCGCGGCGGCCGTCTCGCCGACGAGTTGCGCGCCGGCAAGGAACTCGACGACGTCACCCTGCTGCGCGAAGTCATGAACACCGTCGGCAAACACGGCCAACTCGGCGGCGCGATCCGCTGCGTGGTGTCGGTGTCGATGCTTACCGAAGGCTGGGACGCCAACACCGTCACCCATGTGCTGGGCGTGCGCGCCTTCGGCACGCAACTGTTGTGCGAGCAGGTGATCGGCCGCGCCTTGCGCCGCCAGTCGTACAACCTCAATGAAGAAGGCCTGTTCGATGTCGAATACGCCGACGTGCTCGGCATCCCGTTTGATTTCAACGCCAAGCCGGTCATCGCGCCGCCGCAACCACCGCGCGAAACGGTACAGGTGAAAGCGGTGCGGCCCGACCGCGACGCGCTCGAAATTCGTTTCCCACGCGTGGCGGGT
>JANOYK010000744.1:0-1852 GCA_031428855.1 Burkholderiales bacterium
CCCGCCCGGCTGCTATGGTGATTTTGAACACACCCATTGCCTGATGGCATTCGGCTCCAATCTGCCGGAGCAGCACCCGGTGATTTACTGGCGTCTCAAGGAAGCCCTGGAGAAACGCAAGTTCCCGCTGATCGTGGTGGACCCGCGCGTCACCATGCTGGCGCAGTTTGCCGACATTCATCTGCCGATCACTCCCGGCACCGACACCGTGCTCATCAATGCGATGCTGCACGTGATCTTCAAGGAAGGTCTGGAAGACAAGGACTACATCGCCAACCACACCCAAGGCATCGACCAGCTGCGCGCGCTGGTGGCCGATTACGATCCGAAGACGGCGCAGCATGTGTGCGGCATTGATGAGGACCGCATCCGCACCGTTGCACGCCTCTACGCCAAAGCGCCGGCCGCGATGAGCATCTGGACCATGGGCATCAACCAATCGACGCATGGCTCGGACGGCGTGGCCGACATCAACAACCTCAATCTCATCACCGGCAACATCGGCAAGCCGGGCGGCACCAGCTTGTCGATCACCGGGCAATGCAACGCGATGGGCACGCGCGAGTGGTCGTCCTGCTCCGGCCTGCCGGGCTACCGCATGCTCGAAAAAGAGCAAGACCGCAAAACCGTGGCCGATTTCTGGGGCATCGACGCCGGCTTCTTCCCGCCCGCGCGCGGCATGGCGCAGACCGATATTTTCCCCGCCATCGAGACCGGCGAGATCAAGGGCTTATGGCTGATCGCCACCAACCCGATGACGTCGATGGCGAACCAGCCGCGCATCATCAAGGCGATGGAAAACCTCGAGTTCCTGGTGGTGCAGGACGTCTACGAAGACGTTGAGACCAACAAGTATTCGCACGTCTACTTCCCGGCCTCGGTGTGGGCCGAAAAAGAAGGCTGCCACACCAACACCGAGCGGCGCGTCAACCTGACGCGCAATGCGATGCCGGCG
This sequence comes from Burkholderiales bacterium, assembly GCA_031428855.1. Taxonomy (GTDB): domain Bacteria; phylum Pseudomonadota; class Gammaproteobacteria; order Burkholderiales; family JAEUOS01; genus CANJDH01. Next base: position 956 of record JANOYK010000744.1, read on the forward strand.
TACAAGGACTCGAAGCCCGATTTCTGGATCTTCAACCAGATGGCCAAGCGCTTTGAAGACCGCAACAAGATTTTCTTTCCGGAACAGCCCGAGGGCGCGTTTGAGGAAATGAAAATCCTCTCCAAGGGCGAGGGCCGCACTCTCGATATCTCCGGCATGAGCTACAACCGCATCGAGGCGGCGCGCGGCATCCAGTGGCCCTACAGCGAAGCGCAGGCCGAGGCGGATGCGCAAAAGATGGCTGACCGGGTGGTGGCCAAGGCGGCAGGGCAGACGCAGACCTTCGACATGAAGCTGCGCCTGCCGTTCGACGGCAATCCGCGTCTCTACACCGATGGCAAATTTCAGACGCCAACCGGGCGCGCGAATCTGATCCCGGTGCGCTTTGTTGACAACAATGAGCGCCCGGACGGCGAATACCCGTTCTGGCTCAACTCGGGCCGCGTGGTCGAGCACTTCCATACGCGCACGCGCACCGGCAAGATCGGCAACTGCAACAAGTTCAGCCCGACCCCTTACATGGAGATGAACCCCGACGCCGCCGAGGAACTCGGCATCGAGCATCAGAGCTACGTGCGGGTGGTGAGCCGGCGCGGCGACGCGGTGGTGATGGTGCAGCTCACGCACCGGGTTGGCCGCAACATGCTGTTCATCCCGTTCCATTTTCATGATTGCGTCAACCGCCTGACGCTCGGCTTGCTCGATCCGTATTCGCGCCAGCCCGCGTTCAAGCAAAACGCCGCGCGCGTCGAGAAGACCGATCAGAAGGAAGCCGCGCGTCTCAATCTTGAGCGCCGCACGTTCTGAACGCACTTATCTCACGTACTTATCTCACGTACTTATCTACACGCACTTATCCAAACCCACTCCCCCAGCGCGCGCTCCAACCCGGCAGCG
>JANOYK010000745.1:0-6486 GCA_031428855.1 Burkholderiales bacterium
CAGACCAGTTTGTTTTTGCAGCGCCACCACGGCTTCGGCATCTTTGAGGCTGTCGGCCATCGGGATTTCGACCTGCACGTGCTTGCCCGCCTGCATGCAGGCCATCGCTTGCGCGGCGTGCATTTGGGTCGGCGTGCAGAGGATCACGGCATCGACTTGCTTGATCGCGAGGCCATCGGCAAGGTTGGTGCTCACGTGCTTGATGCCGAACTTGTTGGCGACCTCCTGCGTCTTGGGCAGCTCGCGCCCGATCAGCGACACGACTTCCACGCCGTCGATTTTTTGCATGCCTTCAATGTGCTTGATACCGAACGCACCGGCGCCTGCGAGACAGACTTTCATGACTTGCTCCGTTATAGAAATGGATTGATTTGCGGCACACGGCAACGCAGCCGCATCACATGCTTACTGGTTTTCGAGAATCAGATGGCCGACCGCCGTGTTCGACGCGGGCACATGGTAGAAGCGGTGGCGCACCAATGGCGCTTTGCCGCCCGGCTCGGTGTCGCTCATGGCACCGCGCGCAATCAGCCACATCACCAATTCAATGCCCTCGGAGCCGGCATCGCGCACGTAGTCGATGTGCGGTTTTTGCGCGAGGGTGGCAGGGTCGGCGATCAGTTGATCGAGAAAGGCCTGGTCGAACTCCTGGTTGATGAGACCCGCGCGCGGCCCCTGCAATTGATGGCTCATGCCGCCGGTGCCCCACACCTGCACGTTGAGGTCTTCATCAAACGATTCAATCGCGCGGCGAATTGCCCGGCCGAGTTGAAAGCAGCGGTTGCCGGACGGAACCGGATACTGCACGACGTTGACCGCGAATGGGATCACCGGGCAGGGCCAGGCGAAGTTGTCAGCCGGCGGCTGGCCGCACATGAGCGACAGCGGCACCGTAAGACCATGATCGACATCCATCTTGTTGACGATGGTCAGATCGAAGTCTTGCTGGATCACCGACTGCGCGATGTGCGCCGCCAGCGCCGGGTGGCCCTGCACGTCCGGCACCGGGCGCGGCCCCCAGCCTTCGTCGGCCACCTTGTAGTGGGCAGCAGTGCCGATGGCAAAAGTGGGAATCATCTCCAGGCTGAAAGCGGTGGCGTGGTCGTTGAAGACCAGGAACACCACATCGGGTTTGGCCTCCTTCATCCATTGTTTGGACCGCTGATACCCTTTGAAGAGTGGCTCCCAGTAAGGCTCTCCGGCCTTTCCCAGATCCAGTGCTGCACCAATGGCGGGCACATGCGAGGTGTAAACGGATGCGGTGATGCGTGCCATGCTTTATTCCTTCTGCGAAATCTTCAATTCAACCGGGGCGCTAGTGGCAATGGCGGCAGTGAGAGCAAGGCTCACAGCAATTTGCCGGTGCCCGAGCCTTGCGGCTGGCGGTGCGCCTGCGCGTTGCCGTCTTCACCGGTCACGCGGTTGCCTTCGACGGAGCGGCCACCGGCAATCATCATGTCGCGGTATTCAAACTCGGTCATGCCGGTCATGCTGCCGGCCATTTGCTGAAAGCTTTTGCCGTGGGTCGCGCCCCACTTGGCGAGGAAGTAAATGTTGCCGCCCGCGCGAATCGCCCGGTTCATGTCGGCGGTGAGGATCGCCTGCTTCTGCTCCTCGTTCATCGGCCATTCATCCAGATAGGCGCGCTGATCGGCCAGAAAGCGCTGGCGGTTTTCGGCCTTCATCAGCGACATGCAGCACTGGTTGAGCCAATAGCCCTTGCGCGACTGCTCCATGTCAAACACGGTCGTGCCGGGGACATCAAGATAGGGTTTGTCGAGTGACATGGTGGCGGTTCCGGTTTATTTCCAATACAAGCGGGTGGGATTATCCACCAGCAGTTTCTGTTGCAGCGCTGCGGTGGTGGCAATGTGCGGAATGAAATCAACCAGCAGCCCGTCGTCAGGCATATGGTGCTTGAGATTCGGATGCGGCCAGTCGGTGCCCCAGATCACGCGCTCCGGAAACGTCTCGACCAGCAATTTGGCAAACGGCACCACGTCGCGATACGCGTTCTGTTCACGGTTCAACGCAGGCGGCCCGGCTTCCGACAGCCGCTCGGGGCAGGTCACCTTCGACCAGATGTTCGGGTACTCACGCAGCATCTTGACGAACAACTGAAACTCGGGGCCATCGACCGGTTTTTTGACATCGGGCCGGCCCATGTGATCGACCACCACGGTGGTGGGCAACGCGGTGAAAAAATCCCACAGCTCGGGCAAATCGACCGCCTCAAAATAAATCACCACGTGCCAGCCGAGCGGCGCGATGCGCTGCGCGATGTCCATCAACTCGTCCTTGGGCGTGAAATCGACCAGGCGCTTGACAAAGTTGAAGCGCACCCCGCGCACCCCGCCAGCGTGGAGGTCTTGCAGTTGGTTGTCAGTGATGCTGCGTTTGACGGTGGCAATGCCGCGCGCCTTGTTGTTGGATGCCTTGAGCGCATCGACCAGGGCGCGATTGTCGGCACCGTGGCAGGTGGCCTGCACGATGACGTTTTTGTCGAACCCCAAGTGGTCGCGCAGCGCGAACAGTTGATGTTTGGAAGCATCACACGGGGTGTATTTGCGCTCGGGCGCGAACCGAAACTCGTGGCCGGGGCCGAACACGTGGCAGTGCGCATCGACACTGCCGGGCGGCAGCTTGAAGCGCGGCGTGGCGGGGCCGGCGTGCCAGTCGAGCCAGCCGGGCGTCTTGACAAATGCGTTTTGGAAAGCGTTGGTGGGAGCCATTGTTAGCGATGAAGATAGGTGAAAGTGTTGGTGGGAGCCATTCTTGTCGGGATCGATAAATGAAAATCAGGCGGCATGCATGAAGAGACGCCAGTCAAGCCGGCTCGGCAGCCACCCATCAAGCTGTCTCAAACGGCAAGCCCGCATATTGCTCGGCGGCACTGGCCGATGCGTGCGCCGACGAGGCAAGGTAGGCCAGTTCGCACTCCTGCGCGCGCTGCTCAAACTCGGTCATGCCGGGAAAGCGGTGCAGCAAATTGGTGAGCCACCACGAGAAGCGCACCGAACTCCAGACGCGGCGCAGCGCCATCTCGCTGTAGCGGTCGATCAGATTGCTGTCGCCCGCGCCATAAAACGCCTTGAGCGCACGTGATAAATAAAACACGTCGGAGACTGCCAGGATCAAGCCGTTGGCCCCAGTCGGCGGCACGATGTGTGCAGCGTCGCCCGCGAGAAACAAGCGCCCATGCCGCATCGGCTCGGCGACAAAACTGCGCAGCGGCGCAATCGATTTTTCAATCGCGGGGCCGGTGACGATCTGCTCCGCGATATCGCGCGGATAACGCGCCGTCAGTTCAGTCCAGAAGCGGTCGTCAGACCAGTCCTCCACCTTGTCGTCGAGCGGCACCTGCACGTAGTAGCGCGACAGCATCGGGTTGCGCTGCGAGGCGAGCGCGAAACCGCGCGGGTGATTGGCATAGGTCAGTTGTCCGAGCGGCGGTGTTTGCGACAGCACGCCGAGCCAGCCGAACGGATAGACCTTTTCAAACTCGCGCAGGATGCTGACCGGAATCGCTTTGCGCGACACACCGTGATAGCCGTCGCAGCCGGCGATGAAGTCACAATCGAGCCGCTCGTCTACACCGTTGTGGCGGAACGTGACGTAAGGCGCGTCCGTGGTCATGCCGTGGGGCTGCACGTCATGCGCGCCGGTGAGCACCCGCGCCGCGCGCCGGTCTGCCGCAGCAAACAGGTCTTCCTGAATATTGGTCTGGCCGTAGGTCATGAATCGCTTGCCGGCGTACTTCCAGGCGTCGATGAAATAGCGGTCACGCCCGGCCCAGACAATCTGTGCGCCATCGTGCGGGTGGCCTTCGCGATCCATCCGCTCGCCCAAACCGTTCTCACGCAGCAGATCAACCGTGCCTTGCTCCAGCACCCCGGCGCGGATGCGCGCGAGCACATAGGTGCGGCTCTTGGCTTCAAGCACCACGCTGTCAATGCCGTGGCGATGCAGAATCTCCGAGAGCAGCATGCCGGCCGGGCCACCGCCGATGATGGCTACCTGGGTTTTCATTGCAATCAATCCGCAGTCAAGTGTGCTTCAAGCCGCAGCGGCCAGCCTATGCGGGTTCAAACCGTTCAAGCCGTTCAAGCCGCAGGCAATCCGCATTCACCGCGCAGGCAAAGCCGCGTTCAAGCGCCCGAACACGCGCCGCGCATTGCCTTCATAAATATTGGCGCGGTCGGCTGCACTCAACTGCGGCGCACCCTCGATATAGCGCTTGGTGTCGTCGTACATGAAGCCGCTCTCGGGGTCGATGCCGCGCACCGCGCCGATCATCTCGGAGGCAAACAAAATGTTTTCAACCGGAATCACTTTCAACAGCAAGTCAATGCCGGGCTGGTGATAGACGCAGGTGTCAAAGAAAATATTTTTCAGCAGATGCTGTTTCAACGGCGGCAATTTCATGTCTTGCGCGATGCCGCGAAAGCGCCCCCAGTGATATGGTGCGGCGCCGCCGCCGTGCGGGATGATGAACTTGAGCTTGGGGAAGCGCTTGAAAATATCCGAGGTCAGGCACTGCATGAAAGCGGTGGTGTCAGCGTTCAGATAGTGCGCCCCGGTGGTGTGAAAGCAGTCGTTGCAACTGGTGCTCACATGGATCATCGCGGGGATCTCATGCTCGATCATCTTTTCGTAAATCGGATACCACTGCGGATCAGACAGTGGCGGCGAATTCCAGTGGCCGCCGGACGGATCGGGGTTGAGGTTGATGACCACGAAGCCATATTCCTTGACGCACTTTTCCAACTCGGGGATACAGGTCGCAGGCGCAACACCGGGCGACTGCGGCAACATCGCGCCACCGATGAACTGGGCCGGGAACAAGCGGTTGATGCGGTGGATCAACTCGTTGCAGATCGCCGCCCAGGTGGACGACGTGTTGAAGTCGCCGATGTGGTGCGCCATGTAGCTCGCGCGCGGCGAGAAAATCGTCAGGTCCGAGCCGCGCTGCTTCATCATCTTCAACTGGTTGTTCTCGATGGTCTCGCGCAACTCATCGTCGCTGATCTTGAGGTCCGACACCTTGGGGCCAAGCGCCGGGTTGGCGAGGTTGGCGATCTGTTTTTTGCGCCACTCTTCAAGCGCGGGGGGCGAGGTGGTGTAGTGGCCGTGGCAATCGATAATCATGATCGTCTGAGAGAGGGAGTGGCGAAAAGGATCGCTATTTTCCTTTATTTGCGCCCGGCCGGCGCTATTGCGAGAAATACAGCTTGAGCGCGTTCTCGCTGAAAATTTTGTGACGCATTGCTCCCTCGGGCACCCACGCCTGCACCGCGTCAATCGTCTGCTGATACGTGACCTTGCCCTCGAACCCGGCGAACGGGCAATCACTCGCCCACAGCAGACGGTCCGGCCCCACCTGCTTGAGCAACTCGCGGCCATAGGCAGCGGCGAGGTCTTCGCCGAGCCGGTACGCGGCCGACACCTTGACCCAGGTGCGCCCCTTCTCGATCGAACGCAGCATCAGCTTGAAGCCTTCACAGTTGACACCAAGCTTGGGATCAGGCCGGCCGAAGTGGTCGATCACGATTTTGACGCCCGCTGCTTCGAGTGCGGGCAGCACTTGCGCAATGCGCGGGCCGTCGATATGCAGATGCACATGCCAGTCAAGATCAGCAAAGCGGCGCAGGGTGCGGCGGTATTCGAATGTGGACAGATCAGGCAGCGTCGGCAGGTTGATGTAGGGCAGACGCACCCCCACAATGCCATCGCGATGCATCGCGGCCAGCGTGTACATGTCCACGTTGGGTTCGAGAATCACGGTGCCGCGCAGGCGTGGATTGGCGCGCACCGAGGTGATGGTGTAGTCGTTGTAATCGGCGTAGGGGCTGGCGGCGGCGATCACGGCGAACTGCACGCCGTGGTCATCGAGCACCTTCAAATACTGCTGCACCGAGAAATCGTAGTCAAGCTGGTGGCGCGGGTTTGCCACCAGCGGCATATCTTTGAGCCAGATATGCGCGTGGGTATCGACCATCAACATGCCGGCGTTCATTGCGCTTCCTTTTTGTGGGTCGTGCGGGTATGCGTTGCTGCGAGTTGCATCGTTGCCGGTTGCATCGTTGCCGGTTGCGTTGCTGCGGGATTATTGCTACGGGACTACTGCTGCGGAATCCCAGCCTGTTTAATCACTGCCGCCCACTTGACCACATCGGTGTTCAGGCGCGTGCGCAATTCATCAGGCGTGCCGGCATAGGCATCCAGGCCCAGCTCGACAAAGCGTTTTTTCACATCCGGCATCGCAACAACCGTGTTCATGTGGCGGTTGATGGCAGCGATCACCTCCGGCGGTGTGCCGGCCGGCGCGGCCAGTGCATTCCAGCCCACCACCTCGTAACCCGGCACCCCCGCCTCCTGCGCCGTGGGTACGCTGGGCAAGTAGCCGGTGCGCTTCGGGCTGGTGCTGGCGAGCACGCGCAGGCGGCCCGATTCGATCAATGACTTGAGCGCCGCGTAGGACTCGAA
>JANOYK010000746.1:0-2732 GCA_031428855.1 Burkholderiales bacterium
GCGGGCCGGGCGGGCACCATCAGCTTGCCTATGCCGGTGAAACACTGGCACCGGGGCGCGCCAGCCTGCTGCAGGTTGCGGCAAAAGGCGGCATTGACGAAAGCGCCGCATTGCAAAGCATCAAGCGCATGCTCGCGGTGGCGCGCAATATGGCTCGTCACGCCGAGGCGCTGCCGGTGCGCAAGGCAACCCTGCGCGCCGTCGTCCAGGCGGTTGAGGCCAATAGCATGCGTCTGAAGGGATAAACTTTTGCCCTGCGCGCCGAAGCTGGCGCGAACCGCAACACCGCCCCGCCAAGGAGACCGCACCATGTTGATGTCCGGCAACGATTACCGCGCATCCCTGCGCAAATACAAGCCTGTGGTCTATGTCGATGGCCGCAAGATCGAGTCGGTGGTGGATGAACCGGCTCTGGCCCCCGGCGTCAACGCCGTCGCCCTCACCTACGACCTTGCGCTCAATGAAGCAGTAGCGCCGGTGATGCGCGCCGAGGTCAATGGCCGCACCGTCAACCGCATGATCGGCATTCCAAAAAGCACCCAAGACCTGCTCAATAAACTCGAAGCCGTGCGCCTGGTGTGTCAGGAGACCGGCTGCGCGCAGCGCTATCTCACCGGCGATGCGCTCACCGGCATTTATCAGGCGACGCTGCGTTGTGATGCCGAAGCGGGCACGCAATATCACGCCACTCTTAACGCCTACCTGGATCACGTTTACGACAACGACCTCACCCTCGGCATCGCCATGACCGACGCCAAGGGCGACCGCTCGGTGCGCCCTTACGCCCAGGCCAACGCTGACAGCTATCTACACATTGTCGAGCGCCGCAGTGACGGCATCGTCATCTCCGGCGTCAAAGCCATCGTCACCGGCGCGCCTTACATGCACGAGTTGCTGGTGATGCCTTGCCGCAACATGGCCGAGCTCGACCAAGACTTCGCGGTCTGCTGCGCGGTGCCGGTTGACGCGCCCGGTCTCACCATCGTCGCGCGCCCGGCCGGGCGGCCCGGCGAAGCTGCCGCCAAGTTCAGCAGCAAATACGGCCAGAGCACCGGCGTGTGCCTGTTCGAGAACGTGTTCGTGCCGTCAAACCGCGTCTTCCTCGCGGGCGAGTGGCAACACTCGGGCCACCTCACGCGCAGCTACGCCACCCACCACCGCCACACCTGCATCGCTGCGCGCGCGGGCTTTGGCGATTTGCTGATCGGCGCGGGCGCGCTGATGACCGAAGCCAACGGCATCGACCTCGACCGCGCCGACAACCTGCGCGACCAGATGGTCGATCTGATCAAAATCGTCGAAGGCTTTTACGCCTGCGGCATCGCCGCCTCGGTCTATGGCGAAGCCGATGAATCAGGCGTGGTGACACCCGATGCCGTGTTCGCCAACATCGGCAAGCTGTTGCTCGCCACGCAAATCTACGACATGCACCGCATCGCGCACCATGTATCAGGCGGCCTGATCGTCACCCTGCCGGGGCCGGACGAAGACCATAACCCCGCCACCGCCGGCCGCTTGTCCGAAGTGCTGTCGGCGCGCTCGGACATCCCGTATGAAAAACGCATCGAGGTAGCGCGCCTGGTCGAAGACCTCACCGCCTCGTATCAGGCCGGCTGGTATTCGGTTATCAGCCTGCACGGCGGCGGCTCGCCCGAGGCGATGAAGATGGAAATCTTCCGGCGCTATCCACTCGGCAACAAGGTCGATCTGGTCGAACGCCTGCTCGACCGCGGCGTCTTGGCAGACCAGCGGGCCGACGAGACACGCAAGATCACACGCAACCGTCAACCCGGGCGGTGTTGCGTGACCGGCTGCACGGTGCCCGCATTCGACCAAACGGCGCCGCAGATGGTACGGCTGGCCCCATCGGTGCAGGTCAAACTCGACGCACCGAAAAAAGTGCGCCACGCCTGAACCCGCTATGACCACCCCCACTGCATCGCACCGGCAACAAGTGATCGAACGTCTGCGTGCCGGCCCCAAGCTGGCGGCGGCCTACGTACAGGCTGCAATAGACGCAGGCGACCAGGGCGCACTGCTGCTGGCACTGCGCACCGTCGCGGAAGCGCGCGGCGGCATGAGCATGATTGCCGAGAAGACCGGCTTGAAACGTGAGAGCGTGTCACGCGCGCTCTCCGTGACCGGCAATCCGCGCCTGTCGAGCCTGAATGCAATATTGAGCGCGGCAGGATTGCAGATCACGGTGAAACAGGCTTGATAGCATCGAATTTCAAGGCCATCGCATCACTGGTTTACCGAACATGGAAATTCGATGCTCCTGAAACCGTTGGTGCAAGCGGACTTCCAGCCGCACAACCTGCAAACCATTGGCAGGAGCCGCTCTCAGGCCGGCGTTGTTTCGTCGTCGATCCCGGTGGAAAAATCTTGCGGCAGTTTTTCAAGCCCGAGCATCCACTCATACCGGCACAGCCTCGGCAACCACCCGTTCACGGTATTTTTCATGCAGCGACATCGGCGTCAGGATGTCAGTCTTGACGCGCAGATTGGGCGCTCAAACCGGAGCCGCCTCTGCAACGACCTGCTCGCGGAATTTGGCCGGCAGATCTCCCGGTGTCAGCAAATCCACCTGCACCCCGAGCAACTCTTCAAGCTCGACCTGCAGCCCGCCCAGATCAAACAGCGTGGTGTCCGGCAAAGCGTCGACCAGCAAGTCAAGGTCACTGCCGTCTTTGTCGGTGCCGTGAAGCGCTGACCCAAACACGCGCGGGTTG
>JANOYK010000747.1:0-1643 GCA_031428855.1 Burkholderiales bacterium
AGCGCTTGATGCGCGTCTGGCGCGGGAGCGGCCGGACGCGCTCGCGATCTCGGCGGTCACTCGCGCCGAACTGATGTTTGGACTGGAAAAACGCGGCAACCCGCGCGCCTTGTCGCGGGTGGTGCATGGTTTTCTCGACCGCATCACGGTCATGCCGTGGGATACGGCGGCGGCCGATCACTGCGCCCGGCTGCGGGCAGTGCTGGAACGCGGCGGCACACCCATCGGCGTGATGGACAGCATGATTGCGGGCCACGCTCTCGCACTGAAAGCCACGCTGGCCACCAACAACCTGAAGCACTTTCAAAAGGTGGCGGCGCTCAGAGTCGAGAACTGGGTGGAGAAGCTATGCCACCGGCAACTAGTGCCCCAAGCGCCTGCCAATCCGCCCCGCCTGCCCGCGCGCTGCCGCCAACAGCCGCGCCCAGTCATCCGGCGGATTGCCGCCATCCGGCATCTTGCGAAACACCCGGTAGGCGTCGTCGCTGCTCTCATCGGCGCGCTTGGTATCTGTGTCGTTGACCCATGCGAAGACGATGATTTTGCTGGCGGCGTGATAGCGGAAAAACAGGCGGTATTGCTGGAAAAACTTGACGCGCAGCCAGTGCTTGTAGTCTTCGCCAAGGGTGGCACCCTGCCGGTATTGGGGCCGGGCCGGGTCTTGCGGCACCACCTCGAACGCGAGCTTGCCGATGGCGGCAAGGCGCTTGGCGGCGTTCTTGTTGAGGTACCCCTTCGGGTCTTCCCGTTTGAGTTTTTCGACCTGCGCGGTCAGGCTCTCAAGCTGATCGAGAAACAGCGGGTGGGCAAAGATGGTCCAGCGGTTGATCACGCAAGGCTCCAACTTGCCTGCGCTCATTCATCTTCCGCCCGCAGTGGTGCGTTGAGATCGACTTTGACTTTGCCGGTCAGCGAGCGGATGCGTTTGACCAGGCGGGCGTCAATCGCCTGAACCCGCTCCGGGTGGCTGGCGATGTCGCGCGCGAGGAAGCTTAGAAACTGCCCGAGCACCGGGTCTTCACCGGTGGCGCTTGCAGCACGCTTCAACATGATCTGGCCGTCCGGCCAGATGCTGTAGTGAATCTTGTCGCGCCGGCCCAGCTTGAGGGCGCGGCGCACCGTTTCCGGAACGGTGGTCTGGTAGCGGTCGGTCAGGGTGGATTCAACTTCGAGGGTGGCGGTCATGGTGGTCGGTGAAGCGGGTGGATCAGCAACCGCAATGGCAATGCATTTGCATTGTCATTGCGGCGGCGTTGCGTATTGAGCGCTTCGTTGTGCCTGACGCCGTGGCGAGGACGATCTCGCTGCCGGGCTATTCGCCCTTGATCCCGGCAGCCCGGATAATCGGCCACCACTTCTCGATTTCGGCCTTGTGGTAGGCGCCGAGCGCCTCGGGCGTTTGTTGTTCACGCGGCGGCAGTTCCTGCCCCATGTCGCCCAGGCGCTTGCGCACTGCGGGGTCGGCCAGCGCCTCAACCGCTGCTGCATTGAGCTTGGCCACCACCTCGCGCGGTGTGGCGCGCGGCACCCACAGCCCGTGCCAGATGGCGATGTAGAGGCCCGGCAAGCCGGCTTCATCGACGGTGGGAATGTCCGGTGCTGCCTGCAGGCGGGTTTTGGCGGTCACTGCGTAGGCGCGCAGT
>JANOYK010000748.1:0-12340 GCA_031428855.1 Burkholderiales bacterium
TCAACACGTTGGGCCGCTCGGCCGCATTGTTCGCGTTGGCGAGAAACAAATCGGAGTCGTCATTGACCAGGTCCGGCCCGGTTTGCGCGAACGAACTCGCCACTGCGGCAACAAACGATGCGCCGACCAGCAGCCATTTAAAGTTGATGCGGGAAATAAAGGGGGATTTCATGGCAGTCCTTGAAAATATGGCAGGGCGCGCCGGTGCGCAGATCGCATTTTTTAAGTGCAGTAGCCGCTCAACATCATCAAATCGGCCCCTTGCACCACGCTTGCAGTGGCAGCCGAAAAGGAATCGGTGGTAGACGCCCGCACCTCAAACAAATTCATTTCCGGAACCAGGGTGCCGATGGCCAGACTGCTGCCAGTCGCAATTTGGGAGCGGATGCAAACCGGCGCGGTGACCGCCACCGTGAAGCCATCAATGGTGAACGTCTGTGCTGCCGGGGCAGAAAAAATGGCACTGCCGCTCACCACTTGTTCGAGCGCCTGCTGCGCCGCCGCTTCAACCGCGCGCATGGCTTGCTGATTGCCCACCACTTTTAGATTGGAGTTGGACAAATTCATGGTCGAGATCGCAAACATGGTGAGCATGATCAACATCACCAGGCTGACAATCAAGGTCATGCCGCGCTGGCGGCGGGCCGGCCCGGTAGCGCACAGCAGTGCGGTGGACGCCGGGGAAGGCAAGACAGAGGCGCAAGGCAGGTTCATCGAAAGCTCCAGAAATGGCGGGGAACCGGCGTCAGGATTCACGCCGCCCCGCCATGTTGACGATGCGCAACTCGGTCGAATACACGTGGCGCTTGTAGAAATCGGCTGGTGAAGGTGTAAATGCGGCACCCAAGGCACCGAGTGCATAGGTTTTGGTATTGAGATAGCCGGGCGTTCCCTCGGTGTTACGCGCCAGCACATAGACCCGAGCCGCCACCACATTCGCCAAATTCGCTGCGGTGCAGGGCGATGCAGAAGTGCAGGCGCTGTAGCGGTCCACATTGCCATCACCAGCAAATCCCGTCATCGCTCCGACCGCACTGGGTGACTCATCAATGCCGACTTCGACCTGCAGGTTCTCGATGCCTTCGACCACCGCTTCGGCAACCATGGCAGCAACACCGCCTGACACCGTGAGATAACGCCGCTTGAGGCTGGGGATCGGTTTGCCAAGATCGTCAGCAGCACCAGTGCAGGTGGTGCCGCCGCCCGCTGGAATACTGCAGGGGGCGACGTAATAGAGCATCACGTTGTATTTGCGGATGGGGGCAGCCGTGTTGTCTTTCCTGAGCAAGGGCGGTGCGGTCGAGGCGGCAGCGCCATTAGCCCGCGTGGCGGTCGTCATGATGGCACCGTTGCCGGTCTGGATTTCGGCCGCAACCGGGGTGCCCTGAATATAAATTTCACCACTCACCGTCGCAGCGCCTGCCGCCACCACCTGGGTGCTGGCGCGCCGGATCACGATGATGTCGGTACCTGCCTTGTGATCCGCCGCCGGAATGCAGGACGGCAGCGTAGAGCCGCCGTCAATAATTTGCACCCCGACCGGCACTGCAGCGAGGAGCGTAGCGGCAGGCCCGGTGGCGCACGGATCGGGCACAACGGCAGGGGGGGTCGGCAGGGTCGCAAATTGACCGTAGAAGCCTGCCAGCACCAAGTCTTGCCGGAGGGTTTCAATCGCATACCGGCCATTTTCAAGCTGCTGTGCGGTTTTGACCAATTCGCGCGTGCTGGCGCTTGAGTTCACAAACATCAGGCTGAGCCCGCTCAGAATGATTAGTCCAATGGCAATCGCGATCATTAGCTCGATGATCGACAGCCCGCGCTGCCGTTGGCGCTGGCTTTGCCTTTGGAAACCGGATAAATGGATCGGGTGAGTCATGGCGGCTGGTCTCATGGAGTTTTGGCTGGACGCTGATTCAATTGAGCGTCAGGTTGGCAATGCGAAATGCTGTCGAGACGACGCGCCGTTTGGTTTCCGCGCCGAACAGGCCGGTGCCGCACAGAAAATTGACGTTCGCCACGGTATCGGACATGCCCTGCCACGCCACGCTGACGGTGTAAATGCCGGTGCCGGACATGGGAGTGCTGAAGGTGGCGCTAATGAGCTCACTGCCGGCGTTGTAGCTGACACAACCGCGGGCACCGATCATCGCGCCGACGTTGGTGGTGACACCGCCACTGCTGCTGGTTTCACTCGATCCCTTGAGCAGGTCATCCCATGTGGTTTTGCTTCCGTCAGCCAGCGTATTATTTAGTGTCGCTGCAGCGCCTGAGGCAGCAGTGCAAGCGGAAAACGCGGCAGAACCAGTGCCATAGACCGGGCTGCCAGCGCTCGCTGTGGTGATGGCAAAGCAGGGAGCGTTGACCCGATTGACGCGTATCCGTTCCACCATGTCAGACACCATCACCAGCGCCTGGGCACGCTGATACGACTCCAACTCTGACACGTGGGCGCGCGCCTTGAGGCCCGCCAGCCCGAGCAAGCCGACCGTGACGATGATCAGGGTAACCAGCACTTCAAGCATGCTGAAACCGTGCGCACGTGGTGCGGGATGCGGCAGGAACGCAGGCGAAAAAGTGCGGCCGGAAGCGTTCCAGACTGCCTGCCGTGCGGCGCGGCGGGTTGCCCCGCCAGAAAAGTTCAAGTGTGCCATGTCAGTTGCACCCATTGGCTGCATTGCCATCGGTATCGACGGTCAAACCCGGACGGCCGCTCACGTCAATCCGCACACAGCGCGCCGCCAGGGCCGGATAGTCTGCCGTGAAGGCGAACACAAACTGCGTGGCCGCAGCGGCACTCACCCTGCCGTTGCCGCGGTAGGTCAGCGTGGCGGGAACGGTGATGCTGTCGAGACTGGTGGACAGCGCGTCCTGCTGTTTCAAGACGATTGCGCCGGAGGTGACAGTCCAACCGTTGCGCCACTCGCCGCCGGCGGGCGTCACCACGATGTTGGCGTTACGCTTGATCGCTTCCGCGCGCGCAAAAATCAAGGTCGAATACAGTTCCGAGGTGGCCGAGCGCAACCGCGTGCTCATGATCATGTCACGCATGGCGGGAACGCCGATAGCCGCCAGGATGCCAACAATGGCCATGACGATCATGAGCTCCATGATCGTGAAGCCGCGCTCGCCCAAACGTGCGGAAGGCGTCACAGCGAATGCCGCAGCCGGCACCAACCCCGGCACCACAACCGCAAACAGTCGAACCAGCGCGGCGGGCTTCATCTGGTCACCATTTTCCGCTTGGGGTCTTGACACCAAGATTGGTCAGTCCGAGGTTGCCGTCGCTCAGTTGGCCCCCTTTGGCCACCGCTGCAATGGTGTAGCCAGGCGGCGGCCCCGCCACGAGGGCTGCCGTAATGTCGTAATAATTGTTGGAGCAGGCACCGGCGGCGGCGTTGGCGCAAGTCCAGCCATTACCGCTGAGACCGAGACCGCCCGTGCCGGGATTGTCCGAATAGGCCCGGTTATCGAGCACGTATTGCTCCTGCTTGTTCTGCAATTGCAGCATGAGTTGCTGGGCTTCCGAGCGCCGGCCACGCTGCATGTAGCTGCTGTAGGACGGCACCGCTATCGCGGCCAGGATGCCAATGATGACCACCACAATCATGAGCTCGATAAGCGTGAACCCGCCACTGCGGCGCAACGAGGGCGAAACGAGAGCGGTGAATTTGCAGTGCGTATACATATGCGTATCCTTTCCAAGGATGTTACAAGACAAAAATCTGCCCGCCATTTGCTGGCGGACAAGCGGCAAATTGTTCCTCCTGAACGGTGGCCACTTTCCCCTTCTTGTGAAATTTGTCACACTTTGGGAGCAGTCGGCCGGACTTTCATGACTGGATGGTCAGTGCGTTGCCTAAGTGACATGAAGCGGGCCCTTGGCCAACCCCTTCGGCATCGGGAATTGCACCTGTTCTTCGATACCATCAAGCTGACGTACTTTGTGTGCCCCGAGGATGCGCAATTTTGCGATCACAGCCTGCACCAATAGCTCTGGGGCAGACGCGCCGGCGGTCACGCCGATGCGTTTTTTTCCCTTGAGCCAGGCCGGATCAATCTGACTCGCCTGATCCACCATATACGCCGCAACACCCATGATCTCGGCCACCTCGCGCAAGCGGTTTGAGTTGGAGCTGTTGGGTGAGCCAATCACAATCACCAGATCGCATTGTGGTGCCATGAACTTGACGGCATCCTGGCGGTTTTGGGTGGCGTAGCAGATGTCGTCTTTTTTCGGCCCGCGAATCGCCGGGAACCGGGCCTTGAGCGCCGCCACCATGCGTGCTGCATCATCGACCGAGAGCGTGGTTTGGGTCACGTAAGCGAGCGCAGCCGGGTCGCGCACTTGCAGGGCGGCGACATCATCGAGCGTTTCGACCAGATGCATGCCGGCCTCTGATTGCCCCATCGTGCCTTCGGCTTCGGGGTGGCCTTTGTGGCCGATCATGACGATATCGAGGCCGTCGCTGCGCATTTTCTGCACCTCAACATGCACCTTGGTCACCAGCGGGCAGGTGGCGTCGAACACTTGAAAGCCGCGCTGCTGCGCTTCGCGGCGCACACTTTGCGGCACCCCGTGCGCGCTGAAAATCAGGGTCGCACCGGCCGGCACATCAGCCAGATCATCGACAAAAATGGCCCCTTTGGCACGCAGGTCAGCGACCACGTACTGGTTATGCACAATCTCGTGGCGCACGTAGACCGGCCGGCCGTGCAGCGCCAGTGCGCGCTCCACCATGCCGATGGCGCGTTCCACCCCGGCGCAAAATCCGCGTGGCTGCGCCACCAGGACCTCCATCTCGCTTGCCGGTATGTCGGCCGCTGCGCTTGCGGTGCGGTCATTCATGGGCTTGCCGTCACGCTGTTCATCGCGCCGTTGAGCGGGCTGATAAGCGCTGCAGGAGCGCCTGTGCGGGTATTCGTCACTACATGATTCCAATAATCTGGGCTTCAAACACCACTGTGCGGCCCGCCAGCGGATGATTGAAATCAAACACTGCATGGGTCGCGTTCTGCTCGATCAAGGTGCCGGCAAATTGCGCGCCCGAGGCATCGGTAAACGAGATGCGGCTGCCGGGCGCCTCATCGACCGGGCGCGGCAGCGCGCTGCGCGCGATGCGTTGAATCAGTTCGGGATTGCGCAGGCCAAAGGCGGCTTCGGGTTCGAGGGTGTAGGCGGCGCGCTGGCCGGCGTGCATGCCGATCAGGCATTGTTCGAGCGGCTCGGCCAATTGGCCCGAGCCCAAGGCCAGCGTGGCTGGCCCCATGCCGAAGGTGCTGACGGCTTCGGTGCCATCGGGCAAGCTGACGCGGTAGCGCAGCGTCAGATAACTGCCGGGTTGCACCGCGATTGGTGCCGCATGTGCCGCATGTGCCGCAGTCTGCACCGGCGCGCTCACGCCCTCATCTGCTGCGGTTTTTCCCGCGTTTGCACATTGCGGTAGGCCGGATGCACTCATGGCGCGTTGCTCTGTCGAGTTGTTTGAATCATTGCGCATCATTGCCTATCATTGCCTATCATTACCCATCGTTGCCCACCTGTTTATTCACGGAATTGTAAGTCATGCCTATTACCGACTGGCCCGCCGCCGACCGCCCGCGCGAAAAACTGCTGCAACACGGCGCGCAGGCGCTGACCGACGCCGAGCTGCTGGCGCTGTTTCTGCGCATCGGCGTGCGCGGCAAAACCGCAGTGGATCTGGCGCGCGAGCTGCTCACCTCATTTGGCGGCCTCAACCGGCTGTTTGCCACACCGCGCGCCCAGTTCGTTGCCGTGCATGGCATGGGCGACGCCAAATACGCGCAGTTGCAGGCGGTGCTCGAAATGGCGCGCCGCGCCTTGGGCGAGGGTTTGCAGCAAAACGTCAATCTGGCGACACCGGCGGCGGTCAAAAATTATTTGATTCTCGGGCTGGGCAACCTGCCGCATGAAGTATTTTGCGTGCTGTTTTTGGATGCGAAACACGGGCTGATCGCTTCCGAAGAATTGTTTCGCGGCACGCTCACGCAAACCAGTGTGTACCCGCGCGAAATCGTGAAGCGGGCCCTCGCCCATAACGCGGCGGCGGTGATTCTGGCCCACAACCATCCCTCTGGCGTGGCCGAACCCAGCCCTTCAGACCGGATGCTCACCGACGCGCTCAAATCGGCGTTGGGCTTGGTTGATGTGCGCGTGCTCGATCATTTTGTTGTTGCCGGGCGCAACGCCATGTCGTTTGCCGAGAACGGCTGGCTGTAACGCGCAGCAGGGCGGGAAGCGGCGCGCAAACCCGGCGCGGCAAAACGCTATCGAAGCTGCGGCCAGGAATCGAAGCTGATTTCTGCTGGCGCGGCAATCGACAATACGCGGCCACCGTCGGTCTGCGACACACAGCGCGACTGCGGAAAGTGGAGATAGGTGCCGGCCCAGGCGGCGGTTCCCGATGCCGCACTCCCGGCTGCCGCAATCGCACCCAATGCCAGCAAGCCCAACGGACAGTTCAAACCAATCTTCATCGACTTGCCGAGCGCTTCGCGCGCGCTCCACAGCACGCCGCACGCCGTCACCCGGTCTGGCGCGCCCGCATCGATCCAGGCCTGCTCGGCGGCCGATGCACCCAGTTCAGCCAACACGGTGTCGACAGATTGCGCGGGCACCAGCTCCAGATCAATGCCCATCGGCCATTCGGCCGGAAATGCCAGCGCCACCGCAACACCGTGTGAGTGGCTGACGCTGACATCGATCCGGCCGGCCCGCGCGTGGCGCACCAGCGGCTGGCCGAACACGCCGTTGTAAATGTCGATGCGGCTCAAATCCGGTTCCGCCAATAGCGCACCCAGCGCGCGCTTGGCCGCCAGACGGCCGAGCAAAAAACTTGTGCGCTTGGGTGCAAAGCGCAACGCGGCGAACTGCGCCTGCTCCGCATCGCTGAGCAATGTCTCGGGCAATGCGGCAGGCGCGCCCAAAGCATCGGACTCCACCACCACGAAGCACGCACGCTGCTCCTCTGCGCCACGACGCAGCAGCAAAATCTGCGGCGCTGCGCTACTCATGTGCGGTGTTGCAGCGGCGCTGCGTTCGACCGGGATGCCCGCAGCGCATCACGCAGCCGCTCCAGCCCTTCCGCAATCGACACGCGCGGCGCATAGCCCAAGTCACGCCGCGCTGCCGACAGATCAAACCAGTGCGCGGTGGACATTTCGCGCACCACAAAACGTGTCAGGCGCGGCTCGGCAGGGTTATTGGTCAACCGGTGCATCGCCTCGAAACCCGCTGCCAGAGCCATTGCCAGCCCGGTTGGTACTGAGCGCGTGACCGCTGGCGCACCGGCTGCGTCGAGCAAGCGGTTCACCATCTCCCACATCGGCACCGGCTCGCCTTGCGAGATGAAGTAGACCTTGCCGGCCACCGGTGAAGCTGGTGCGAGACGATCAGCCGCCTGCAAGTGCGCATCAGCCGCGTTGTCCACATACACGGTATCAATCAAATTCGGACGCGCACCGATGCGGCGCAATTGACCCGCGCGCGCGCGTGCTGCCAGCCGTGGCAACAAGTGGTTGTCGCCCGGCCCCCAGATCAAATGGGGCCGCAGGCTCACCGTGGCCAGCTGTGCATCGTTGGCGGCGCGCACCGCCTGCTCGGCCAGCGCCTTGGTGTGCGGATAGTGCGCATGGTGTTGCGGCGGATACGGCACCGACTCGTCCACGCCCGCCATGTCACGCCCGTCAAACACCACGCTCGGTGAGCTGGTGTAAATCAGGCGGCGCACCGCGTGCGCGCGGCAAGCCGCGATGACGTGTTGCGTACCGGTCACGTTGGTCTCGTAATAAGCAGCGTAATCGCCCCAAATGCCGGGCTTGGCGGCAACGTGAAACACCGCATCACAGCCCTGCACTGCTGCCGACACCGCCGTCGCGCTGGCAAGATCGCCGCGCACTTGCTCAACACCTTGCGCATCGAGCGCCGCATGCGCCTGCCGCGAAAAACTGCGCACCGTATCGCCGCGCGCCAGCAGCGCCCGCACAATGGCCTGCCCGAGAAAACCGCCGCCGCCGGTGACCAGTGCTTTCATTGCAGTTTCTCCGCCGCCCACACCGCCAGTTTTTCGCGGAAGATTTTGGCGTTATGGCGCACATCGACCGGAAATGCGGGATGGAACAAAAACGTCTGAATATCGCGTGTGTGTGCCTGCGCCGCGCCAAGCACGCGCAACCCGGCGCGCATGGCATCCTGGTCATCGCTGCGCGCGCCCGCCTCCAGTTCCACGCACAGCACCGGCTCAGTCCCGCCATTGCGCGCCACCCCCACGAGCGCAGTGCGAAACACCTTGGGGTGTGCGTTGAACACGCCTTCACACGGAATCGAGAAGCGCGTGATCCCGCCACTGACGACGCGATGCGCCTTGCGCCCGCAAAACCACAAGCGGCCCTGCGCATCGACATAGCCGACATCGCCCATGCGGTGATAGAAGCCGCCGTTGACCGGGTCCAAGATTTTCGCCAGCGCCGTCGCCTGCGGTAGATCAAGATAGGTGCGGGTGGCATGCGCGGCCTTGACCGCGATCTCACCAATCTCACCAGCCGGCAGTTCGAGCCCATCGCTCCAGGTGTCGATCACGTCATCGCTGATGCGGATCACACGCGCGGCGAGACCCGGCACCGGGCGGCCAACGCAGACACCCTCACCAGCGTCGGTGCGCGCGCGCGTCTGATTCAAAATTTCATCGCTGCCGATGGAAGCCACCGGCAAACATTCGGTCGCGCCATACGGCGTAAAAATTTGCACGCCGGGCCGCAGCATCGCCGCAAAGCGCGCCAGCACTTTGGCCGGCACCGGCGCGCCGGCCGAGATGGCGCGGCGCAAGCTGGGCAATCTGATGCCGTGCTGCTCACCATAGCGACCCACCCGGTTGATGAGTGCGGGCGAGCCGAACATGTTGGTGATGCCGAACTTTTCGATGGCACTGATGATGTTGGCCGGGTCGGCGCTGGCCGGACGCGAGGCGTCCATCTCCGGCACCACCGCTGTCATGCCCAGGGCCGGGCCGAACAAGGCAAACAGCGGGAAGGTCGCCAGATCCATCTCGCCCGCCTCAATGCCGTAGAGCGCACGGATATGCTCGACCTGGGCATTGAAAATAGCGTGGGTATAGACCGCGCCCTTGGGTGCGCCGGTGCTGCCGCTGGTGAACAAGACGGCGGCGGTTTCCTCTGCTTCGGGGGTGGCTGCGGTGACGGCAGTAACGGCCTGCGTGACGGGCGGGTGCGCACGCAAGTCCGCCAGCGTAGACCCGCCCCAAAACCATTTCGCACCCACGGTGACATTTATACGCACACTAGCTCGCGCCCACCCCAGCACCACGCGCGCCGCATGCGCTTTGCTGATGCCGATGAAAGCCTCGGGCCGCGCGTGCGCGAGACAGCCGCGCAGATGCTTCAAGCCAATGCCGGGGTCGATCAACACCGGCACGGCGCCGGCCTTGAACAGCGCAAACGTCAACGTGAAAAAGTCGAGGCTCGGCGGCACCATCAGCGCAGTGCGCATGCCGCGCCGGATGCCGATGGCGGCCAGCGCGTGCGCCAGCTGGTTGCTGGCTTGCTCCAGTTCCTTGAAGCTCAACTGGGCGTAGGCCACCGCCCCCTGCGCGTCGCGCCCGCTGGCACAAATCACCGCCGGACGGTCGGGCTGCAACTGCGCCATTGCCGCCAGATGCCGCGCAATATTGCCTGGCATCACAGCAACGCCCGCGCCCGCGTGTGCCGTGTCAGGCATGGGCCGTGCTGCCGGCAGTGCGCGCCAGAAAGTCCTGCACCAGCGGCAAGATGCGCTCGCCTGCGTCTTCGAGAACGTAGTGGCCGGCATCGGCAAACTGATGCAGCTCGGCAGCGGGCAAGGCTGTTTGCCACTCGCGCAAAAAATGCCGGTCGAACACAAAGTCCTTGTCGCCCCAGAGAATCAACACCGGCAGCACATTAAAACGCGGCAGCGCCGCCTGCACTTCACTCACCAATGCAAAACCGGGATCACCCGCATGCAGTGGAATGTCCTGCACAAAGTGATACAGCCCGGTGCGTTGCTCGGGCGTGCGGTAAGGCCACAGATACCCCTCGCGCACGGCTTGCCGCATCGGCCGGCACACGGCCCAGCGCGCCAGCACGCTGATGAACAGCGCGGTGTCACGAATAATCAATCCGCCCAGCGGCGTGCGGCGGCACAGCCAGAGTGACAACGGCAGGCGCTTGGTTTTGGGCAAATGAAACGCGCCGGTATTGAGCAGCACCAGTCGCTTGATCTTCTCCGGATAGCGGGTGGCGAAGGCCATGCCGATCATGCCGCCCCAATCGTGCATCAGCAGCGTGATGCGCCCTTGCACATCGAGCTGGTCGACCAGCGCCGCCAGATCATCCACCCGGCGGCGCAGCGTGTATTCATAGCTGTTGTCATCGGGCTTGTCTGACAGGCCGCAGCCGATGTGGTCCGGCACGATCACGCGATGCGTGCCGCGCAGACCGAGCACCAGATTGCGAAAAAAGAACGACCAGGTTGGATTGCCGTGCAGCATCAGCACGGTGTCGCCGGCGCCTTCGTCGAGCACATGCATCTTGAAGCCATTGACCTCACGCAAGGTGCCGGTGAAGGGATACAGTTCGTTGGAAAAAGTCACCACTCCAGCCCCATCATCAGGCAGGTCAACCCGCTGCCGATACCGAGAAAACCGGTGCGCTGCCCGGTCTTGAGAATTCCGCGCTCGGACGCAATTGCCGCCGTCACCGGCAGCGCTGCCGTGCCCATGTTGCCCAGATACGCATAGGTGGTGTAGTCGCGGTCTTTGGACACGTTGATCGATTTCAATATCGCCTCCTGGTGGCTGTTGCCAACCTGATGGCAGATCACGCGATCGACCTGCTGCGGCGTCCACTGCATCGCCGCGAGGAACGCAGTCCAGGTCTGTTGACCCAGCAGCACGCCGTGCTTGAGCACCGCCACCGAATCGGTTGCCATGTATTGCGCGTAGTGATGCGCAGCGCTGTCCACCCGGTTGACCGGCTCCACACCCCAGCGGCACAACTGATGATGCTCCGGCGCCACTTGTGACACCGCGCCGCACAGGCGATGGCCTTTGTGGTCGTTGCCCGCCGCGAAGGAGCCGTCGGTCAGCAGCATCGCCACTGCGCCAGAGCCACCAGTGAAAGTGGCGAGCGCTTCGGAGAACTGCGCCATGTCGGATGCGCCCGAGGCACCCGAGGCACCCACAATCTGCGCCATCAATTTGCTGATCGCAATCTCGTTGATCTCGCGCGCTGACTCGCACGACACAACCAACCCGGCGCGAATCTGGCCCAGCTCAATCCGGTTGGCAATGTCGAGCATGCCGTTGAGCACGCCCAGGCAGGCATTGCTCAAATCAAACACTGACACGCCGCCACGCACGCCGAGCGCGTCGGCTACCGCGCAGGCCGTGGCCGGTTCAAAATTTTCGCGGCACACACCGGCGTAAATCACCACGCCCAGATCAGCCGCCGTCACGTTCGATTTCGCCAGCGCCTTGCGCGCCGCGCTGACCGCGCCATCCGACAAGCGCGCGCCTTGCTCCCACCAGCGGCGCTCGACGATGCCGGTCCAGGCCTCCAGCTGGCCCGGCTGAAAATGCAGTTTTTCATAGACCGGTGCCAGGCGCGTCTCGATCTCGGCAGAGGTCACGATCTGCGGGCCAAGCTCATAGCCCAGCGCGGTCAGATACACTTTTTTGTAGAGGGGAGACATGCTCAATCAGTGGTGATGGTTTGATGATGGTGTGATGATGCGCTGTGGCGTTCCCGGCATGCGTGTGGCGCGCTCAAGATGCCGGGGGACATTGGCGCAAAGTGAAATCTTTCATCGCGTAAATCACACGGCCATCGACAATCAAAAAACCATCGGCGCGCAAGGTGCGTTGCGCATCATCCACCTGCGTGATGACCGCCTCGACCGTCACTTCGTGGTCTTGCGGTATCACCTGGCCGCGATAGGTCCACTCATGCCGCTCACCGCAGGCCACCGCTTCATGGCGCATGCCGCTGCTGCTGCCCCAGCGCTCCACCGCAATGAACTTGAGCAATTGCACAAATGATTCGAGGCCGAGCGAGCCTGGCACCACCGGGTCTTGGTAGAAATGCGCTTTGAAAAACCACTCGTCCGGGCGCACCCGGCGCGTGGCGCGGATGAAGCCTCGCGCATGCGGGCCACCGTCTGGCAGCCAGCAGGCAATCTGATCGAGCACACGCATGCGCCCGTGCGGAAACGGGGCCGCCTCGGGGAATGGCAGGACCTGCGCGCGCGCCAACTCCTGCCCTGAGGGCTGATAACGCTTGGCGTCTTTCA
>JANOYK010000749.1:0-3004 GCA_031428855.1 Burkholderiales bacterium
GTGAGCCGGGCGATGTCAATCTCGAAAAAGCGTTGCGCCCGATGGACCGCTTAGGGGGGCACATGGTGTCGGGCCATGTTGATGGTCTGGGCGAGGTGGTCAAGTTTGCGCAGGTGGGTGAGTCGCATGAATTGGTGATTCGCGCGCCGCACGCGCTGGCGAAATTTCTCGCCTACAAAGGCTCGATCACGGTCAACGGTGTGAGCCTCACGGTCAATCGCGTCGACGACGTGCCAGCCCGCGCGGCCACAACAGCCAGTGCGGCAGTCAGCGCAGGCGCAGAGATCAGCATCAACCTGATCCCGCACACGATTGCGGTGACAACGCTGCGGCATCTCAAGCCGGGCCAACCGGTGAATCTCGAAATCGACTTGATCGCGCGTTATGTCGAGAGAATGTTGACGGCGAAGTGAGTCATATCAGCGCGGCACCGCATTCTGCTGCGGCAATCAAGTGGTCCCTATTTGCCGCGCTCGCCATGATGGTGGTGTGGGGCAGCAACTTTGCGGTCACCAAAGTTTTTCTCGCCCACACCGGGGTGATGGTGTACATGTTCGTGCGCTTTGCCTGGCTGCCGGTGCTCGGCTTTGCGCTGTTGGCGTGGGTCTATCGCGGGCGCTGGCGCGCGGCGCTGCCGGCCCGTGCCGACTGGCCGCGCTTTGCGCTGTGCGGTGTGCTCGGGCACACCGTGCATGTGAGCGTGGTGCATTGGGGCATGAATCTCTCGACCGCGTTCTCGAGCGCGCTGGTGCTCACCAGCGGGCCGATTTTCACGCTGCTGATTTTGGCCGCGCTGGGTGCGGAAAAATTGCACCGGCCGCAGGTGACGGGTACGGTGGCCGCGTTCGCCGGCATCCTGATTTTTCTGTCCGACAAATTTACTGCCGGCCTCGCGAGCGCGGGTGCCGGTGATCTGGTGCTGCTCTCGGCCGCGTTTTTGTTTGCGCTCTACACCGTGCTGTCGCGCCCGCTCACCGCGCGCTATGGCCCGGTGATGCTGCTGGCGTGGACCCTCGCCTTCGGCGCGCCGCCCTTGATGCTGGCCGCGCTGCCCTCGGCGCTGGCGTTCAATTTCGCTGCGGTGCCATGGTCCATCTGGGGGCTGGTGGCGTGGGCCAGCACGGTGTCCGCGTTTCTCGGCTGGCTGGTGTGGGCCTGGGTTAACCAGGTGCGCGGCGTCGCCAAAAGCGCGCCGCTGCAATACCTGATGCCGCCGATTGCGGCGCTGGTGTCGTGGTGGCTGTTGGGGGAAACCTTCACCGCCATCAAGATCGGCGGCGCGCTGATCGTGATGGCCGGGGTGGCCTATGCGCAGTTCGCCGGGCGCAGGGTGGAGGAGGCTGAGGAGCAGATTGACTCGGCGTAACAGGCCGGAGAGCCGCTGCCACCAAGGGTTTTTATGATGTGATGCCTGTGAGGCGCTTGCACCAAAGGTTTCAAGGCAGTGGCTCATGCGGGTTTAGTGAAGGCTGTACGCCCTAACAGACATACAATGCTTGAAGCAGATCAAGCGAAATATCCTTTCGGGCCAGCCATGCATCGACACCAGTTACCCACTGCGGACGCAAGTTCCTTCGAGGCGCTCAGGCGCATCAACGATCACGGTGCCGAATACTGGAGCGCGCGTGATCTGCAAGCCTTGCTCGGCTACAGCCAGTGGCGGCGGTTTGAAGACGCCATCAAGCGTGCCATGACTTCCAGCGACCAGTCCGGCAACCCCGCTGACCACCATTTTGCCGGCGCCGGCAAAATGGTCGAGTTGGGGTCAGGCAGTGTTCGTTCGCTGGACGATTTCCACCTGTCCCGCTTCGCCTGCTATCTCATCGCCCAAAACGGCGACCCGCGCAAGCCGGAAATCGCGCAAGCGCAAAAATACTTCGCCATCCAGACCCGCCGCCAGGAGATGAGCGACCAGCTGGCGGCCGATGTGGAGCGGCTCGAACTGCGCAAGCAAACCAGCGAAGAATTCAAAGCCTTGTCCGGTGCTGCGCAGCAAGCTGGTGTGCAGAGCCGCATGTTCGGCGTGTTTCACGATGCCGGCTACAAAGGCTTGTACGGTGGCTTGGGCAACGATGCCATCAAGACCCGCAAGCAGATTCCCGCCAAAGAACAATTGATGGATTGCATGAACGCCACCGAGCTGGCCGCCAATCAGTTCCGGATGACGCAAACCCGTGACAAACTGGCGCGTGAAGGCGTGCGCAACCAGGCGCAAGCGATCCAGACGCACGAGAAAGTCGGCAAGGAAGTGCGTGACGCGATCAAGCGCATTGGCGGCACCCTGCCGGAGAGCATTCCGCCTGCGGAGCACATCAAGGAAGTGGAGAAGCGGCTCAAGTCTGCGACGCCGAAACTTGGTCTGGACGAACGAGACGCAGGCGGATTGCTAGGCGGCAAAGGGCAGTCGTGAACATGCATGCGCAAGAATCCGACTTGATCAGTGGCGACAAGCAATATTTTTACGACAGGGTTGCTAGCGTTCGCAAGAAGCTTGAAGGTTTGCCGGCAGGTAGCTTCATCAAAAAATACTTTCCTTTGTCTCGTCTTGATGAGATTAAGAAAAAAATAGATTGCGCGGTGAAGGAATCAGATTTGCAATATTGGCAGCCGCTTTTCACTGTTTTGAGTTTGGAATCGAGAAATTCGCTGAACGCACTTGATGATGACTTGAGCGCAATAGTGAAGCACAGACACAATACTGAGCCGGAAGAGAAAATTTGTAACTTTCTTCGCGATCTCAGTGACTATGCTGGTGATCGTTCGTGGTGGGCTGGAGTATTCGAGGTCTACGTCAAGGCAACATTGATCGGGTGTGAAAATTTCTCAGTGGAGGCATTGGATTGGCTCTTGCCCAACGGTCGAGATATGGATGTTCGAGTAAGTACGGGCACGCGGAAATTTGGCCTTGAATGCACAAGTTTGGGCGAAAGCGATGCGAATAAGGCAGTGTGGCGCGAACACCATGCCTCATCCTTGCGAGGTCAAGCGCTCGTGCAGCGGTCAG
>JANOYK010000750.1:0-1708 GCA_031428855.1 Burkholderiales bacterium
ATCGCATGAGAGCGGGATCACCGTGACGGCACTGAATCATTGCACCGCCCGCCTGCCACAGGTTGAGGCGGTCGCGGTTGAAAGTGGTCTTTGACACCTTGCGATGGAGCAAGTCGAGCAGGAACGGTTTGAAGACTGCAATAATCGCGCCTCCAGCGCGCACCGGATCGCCGTCACGCCAATCGGGGGCGTCACCAAACCCGGCGCAAATCCGCTCGCAGATATAGGCTTCCCGGCGGCAGACGCGAAACGAAGCGCCCACGATCAAATCAACGCGGCCAGACGCTCAGCGGAATCTGGCGCGCGATCATGCTTTCTTGATCGATCCCGGCGCGATGGGTGTGCATTGCATCGAATAAGTCAAGCCATTCGCCGTCGCCTAGTTTCGCTGCCAGACTGGAAAACTCGCGCTGTTGCGCCAGAAACAAATCGGCCCGGCCGGCGCTGGCGAGTGCCGCATGCGGGTCTGCCGGTGCGATGACGCCGGCGCACACCGACAGCGCTGCGGCGATCTTGATCCCGGCCGGGTCCAGGTCAGGCCACATCAGAATGACCATGCCGGTACAACGGCGTAACAGTGCGGTCACTGCCGATGGCGGGTTGATGAGGTCGCCGCGATACACCAATAGCGGGTCGTTATAGCCATGCACATGGGCCGCTTCTTCATAGTGGATGAAGGCTTCGAAATTTTCCACCACGATCACGGTGCCGTGGCCGAAATACAAGTCTTTGCTCACCCGCAGATCAAGAAATGCGCCGTTGGGAAGATCGAGCCGCTTGCCGCCGATCAACAAGCCCTTTGGCGCGCGCACCGCGACGCGGCCCTCGCGCGGTTTTTGTCCGGCCAGTTTTTCGTTTGCCCCCAAACGCGCGGCATCGATCCGGTCAACGCGCTGCCACGCGCCGGGCGATGTCGCCGGATCAATCCGCTCGACTTCCTTGAGGTAGGCCGCTATGCGCAGCCGGTCGTCATCGCTCAATAACCAGCGCCGCCCGGCGATGCGGCCAAACCCGAGTTCGCCTGACAAGCGTTCGGCGGCTTTGCTGCGCGGCATTTCGCCCACGGGATTCTGCACCGCACGCAACAGAATTTGGATGTCAAGTTTGGGCAGCATGACGCTCCACTGGTGCCAGCACGATGCCGCTTAGCACCGGCGTTTGCCAGCGCGCGTCTGCATGTGCGGCGCGAAAATCAAAGTACCAGCCGGCCGGCGCAGGCAGGCCATTGGTGATGGCATTGCACAGACTGCCCAGCCAGATCGCCAGCGGGTAGGGATACAACTGCTCGCGGTCGGTGCGCAGCCGCAGCCAGGTCACGATGGAGAGCGGCTGGCCGCCATCCTGGGCGTCGCGGAACAGCTGCATGGCAGCGGACTGCAATTGACTCGGACTGGGACGTTGCAGACCGGGCGCACCCGCGTCGGCCAGCGTGCCGGCCGTGACGGCGGTGGCGCGTGCTTGCGGGCGGCGCTCATCGTCGATGCCTGCCAATAGCGGCAGCAGTGACTCGGCAGGTTCGCTGCGCGAATCAACGTAGGCAGGCAAGTTGAATCCGGCACCGCGAAATGCAGCAGCGGGCAGGCGTTCATCGTCCCAATCGGGCAGTTCGAAATCGGTGTGATGGTTGATCTTTGCATCGAGACGCAGCAGCATCTCGGTCAGGCGGTCGGCTGCCTGCAAATCAAACAATAATTTATTGAGCTGCGAC
>JANOYK010000751.1:0-1734 GCA_031428855.1 Burkholderiales bacterium
GCAAACGTGACGCTGCTGACCAGCGCGCATGTGACAGCATTGTTCGCCTCGAGCGACCGCATCACCGGCGTGCGCATCGGTCGCCCCGGCGGCACACATGAAGACACCGGCTGCGGCGCGTTGCTGCTCGCCTGCAACGGCTTCGGCGGCAAGCGCGCCATGGTCGAGCAATACCTTCCCGGAATCGCCAACGCCACCTACGCCGGCCACAGCGGCAACCAGGGCGACGCGATGCTGTGGGGCCAGGCACTCGGTGCGCAACTGGCCGACATGGGTGCGTATCAGGGCCACGGCTCATGGGCCACGCCGCACGGCGCGCTGGTGACGTGGGCGCTGATGATGGAAGGCGGCATCCAGGTCAACACAGAGGGCAGGCGCTTCTGGAACGAACACGAGGGCTACTCCGAAGCGTCGCAACACGTCATCGCCCAACCGGGCGGCTTCGCGTGGAATGTGTACGACGCACGCCTGCACGCGCTTGGCATGACTTTTCCCGACTACGCCGAACTATTCAAAACCGCGGCAATGAAATGCTCGGAAACCCTTGGTGGGCTTGCCTCTCAGATGCAGATGCCACAAGAGGCGCTTGTATCAACGGTTTGCGAGGTGGTGGCTTGGCAACAGGGCAACGCAGCCGGTGCGGCTGGCAGCGCCACCAGCAACTCAGGCTGCCCGTTCGGCCGTGACTTTGCTGCCAAACCCGCGCTGCAAGCGCCGTATTACGCCGTCAAGGTCACGGGCGCGCTGTTCCACACCCAGGGCGGCCTCGCCATCGACGCGCACGCGCGCGTGCTCAAACAAGACGGCACACCGTTTCCCAATCTCTACGCCGGCGGCGGCGCAGCGCGCGGGCTGTCGGGCGCGCATGTGTGGGGCTATCTCTCAGGCAATGGCTTGCTTAGCGCGGTGGCGCTGGGGCGGATTGCTGCTCAACACCTTGCCGCGCAGCTCGATCCGGCGAAGGCTACTCCGGTCTGATATTCGCCGCCTTCACAATCGCCGCCCACGCCGCGCTCTCGCTGCGCATCATCGCGCGCATCTGTTCGGGTGTCGTCACAAACGGTTTGAGACCCGTCTTCTCAATCCGCTCGATGTAATCCTTCTCTTTCGCAATCGCCGCGATCTCGTGCTGTAAGCGATCCACGATGTCGCGCGGCGTGCCGGCCGGCGCAATCACGCCGAACCAGTTGGACGCCAACAGCTTGGGGAAATTCAACTCCCGCGATGTCGGCACATCAGGAATAAACGCCGATCTCTCATTCGCCATCACGGCCAGCGCTTTCAATTTTCCTGCGCGAACGTGCTGCAACGATCCGGGCAGCGCGCCAAACAGCATTTGCGTCTCACCGCCCACAACACTCAGCGTGGCCGACGCATTGCCCTTGTACGGAATGTGGGTCATCAACTCCAGCCCCAGCTCGCGCTTGAATAGCTCGCCCACCATGTGGCCGGGCGAACCATTGCCGCCCGACGCAAACGCCAGCGGCTTGGTTTTTGCCAGTGCGATCAGTTCCTGCAATGAATTGACCATGACCGACGGATGCACCACCAGCGCTACCTCACCCGCAGCAAAGGTGCAGACCGGGGCAATATCCTTCTCCACGTCATACGGCATCTTCGGATACAGCACCGGACTGACCGTCAGGCTGAAGACCACCACCCACGCCAGCGTGTGGCCATCGGGCGCGGACTTGGCGAGCGCATCAATGCCGACGTTGCCACCCGCACCAGGAC
>JANOYK010000752.1:0-5597 GCA_031428855.1 Burkholderiales bacterium
TACGCACACTCGATGATGTTTCATTTAACGAAACATTGTTTTGTTAAACGTACCATCCAGCAATACCCTCGTCAACCTTGCAGCGCAGCATTGACACTGTCATGACCTACGGCACCGGCACCGCCGGATACACGCCAAAGACAGCAACTGCCGCGCCCCCGCCCCTGCAACAGCCGCGCCCCCGCCCTTGGGGGCCACCTCGGCCTCTCTATAATTCCGCGCTTTGCTCCCTCGCGCATCGCCATGCCGCTATTCGCCGCCACGATATTTCTCTCAGCCTTCCTGCTGTTTCTGGTGCAGCCATTGATCGCCAAACAAATCCTGCCGTGGTTTGGCGGCGCGGCCGGCGTGTGGACCACCTGCCTGGTGTTTTTTCAATCGGCGCTGCTGGCCGGTTATGCCTATCCCGATTTGATCGCGCGCAAACTCGCGCCGATGAAGCAGGCCTGGCTGCACACCGCCTTGCTGCTCGGCAGTTGCGCAGTGTTGCCAGTGATTGCAGGCGACTACTGGAAGCCGGCCGGCGAGACCGATCCGATCCTCGGCATCCTCGCACTGCTGGCCGGCGTGATCGGCCTGCCTTACGTGATGCTCTCAACCACCAGCCCAATGGTGCAAACCTGGTTTGCGCGCGCCCATCCGGGCGTCAATCCCTACCGCTTGTTCGCGTTGTCTAACTTCGCGTCGATGCTGGCGCTGCTGTCGTATCCGTTTTTGATTGAACCGGCGATTGGTGTCAAGCAGCAGGCGTGGATCTGGTCGGGCATGTATGGTGTGTTTGTGCTGCTCGCCATCGCTTGCGCGTTCCGCAGCGCTGCAGCCGCCACGGCCAGCGCAGCGCCGGCCGCCGATGCAGATGGGGGCAACCGCACGGGCACGCAGCCGGTCGCAAGCGCGCCGCCACCCGCCAAGGCAACCCAGGTCATGTGGTGTCTGCTGTCCGCCACCGGCTCCATCCTTTTGCTCGGCATCTCCAACCACGTCACCCAAAACATCTCATCGATCCCGCTGTTATGGGTGGTGCCGCTTGCGCTTTACCTGCTCACCTTCATTCTCTGTTTTGACGGCCAAGGCTGGTACAAACGCACCTGGTTCATGATCGCCGCCGGTCTCTGGCTCGCCGCAATGGGCGCGATGCTGGTGACACCCGAATTCAAGTTCGCCCTCAAATTGCAGATCGGCCTGTTCTTCTCCGGCCTGTTTGTGGTGTGCATGTTTTGCCACGGCGAACTGACGTTGATTAAACCAGCGCCCCGCCATCTCACCCGGTTTTATTTGATGATCGCCCTGGGAGGCGCTCTGGGAGCCATTCTTACCGGCATCATCGCGCCGCTAACCCTGTCTGCCTACTACGAGTTTGAACTCGGATTGACATTGGCCGCAGCGCTGTTGTTTCTGCGCATACGCTCCATTGGCAGCACCTGCGCCGATCAAACCGATGGCGTGCCGGCCAGCCCATCGAACGCTGGCACGCTTGCTGGATCCGGTAGCAGTGCCAGTGGCGGTCGTCAACATCTGATCGCACTGCTGTTTGCCGCCCTGCTGGTCGCGGGCGGTATTGGCATCACGGTGACCCATACCATCAGCACCAACAAAGATGCGGTCTTCACCGGGCGCAACTTCTACACCGTGCTGCGCGTCAAGGAATATGGCCTGCCCGGAGAAGAGACCCATAGCCGCGTGCTGGTGCATGGCGTCATCAACCACGGCGAACAATATCTCTCGCCCCAATACCGCCGCGCGGCGACGCGTTACTACGGCAGCGGTTCGGGCATCGGGCGCGCACTCACCTCCAAGTACGATTTGCCCAACACCAAAGTAGGCATCCTCGGCTTAGGTGCCGGTGCCGTCACGGTGTACGCGCGCAAGCAGGATCACTGGCGCATGTACGAGATCAACCCGATGGTGCTCGACATCGCACGGCGCGACTTCACCTACCTGGCTGACTCACCCGCCAAAATCGACATCGTGCTCGGCGACGGCCGCCTCGCCATCGAACGCGAACCCGCGCAAGCCTATGACCTGCTGGCAATGGATGCGTTTTCGAGCGACTCAGTGCCGGCCCATCTCATCACCAGCGAAGCCTTCACCGCCTACGAGCGGCATCTCAAACCCGGTGCGATTCTCGCCATCCACGTGTCAAACCGCTTCCTCGACCTGGCACCGGTGATTCACGAGTTGGCGCAGAAGCACGGCTTTCACGGCGTCATCGTGTACGAGACCGGCGACACCGTGAGCGACTGGATATTGCTGTCCAAATCCAAAGCGACGCTGGATCATCCGAAGATCAAGGAAGTCGCGGTGGCACTGCCCACCAAGCCCGGCATCAAGGCGTGGACCGATGATTTTCACAACATCGTGCAAGTGTTGCGCTAATTTTCCATCAGCCGCATCCGGAAAACCCTTGGTGGGAGCGGGCTGCGCGCCATCAATGCCCTGCAAGCCTTGATGGGAGCGGCTCCTGGCCCGATGACCTGATCGGTTTCCGGCCCGAGGTCAATCCGCCTTGATATTCGCCTCACGCGCCAGCTTCACATAACGTGCGGTCTCGCTGCGCACGTAATCGGTAAATTCAGCCGGCGATGCCGCCGATCGATTGCTTGATGCCTCTGTTCATGCGTGTTCTCCGGTTGTCGTCATTGCGCCGTGATGCCAGCCTCACGCACCACGCGCGCCCACTTGACGGTTTCTTCGCCGATGTATTTGGCGAACTGTGGCGTGCTCATCTGCACCGCATCCACTGCTTCCGATTCAAAGCGCTTGAGCACTTCGGGCGCACGTTGGATCGCGGTGATTTCGCGGTGCAGGCGCGCGACGATCTCGGGCGGCGTGCCGGCCGGGACAATCAGGCCCCACCAGTTCACTGCGTCATAACCGGGCAAGCCCGACTCGGCAATCGTCGGCACATCGGGCAACGTGGAAGAGCGCCGGGAACCGCCCACACCAAGGGCCTTGAGCTTGCCGGCCTTGATGAGCGGCAGGGTTTGCACCAGTGAACTCAACATCATTTGCGTGTTGCCGGCGGTAACATCAACCATCGCCGGGCCACCGCCTTTGAACGGCACATGCACGATGTCGGCTTTGGCCATGCTGACAAACAGCGCGCCGCCGAGATGCTGAAAACTGCCGATGCCGGCCGAGGCGTAGTTGAGCTGGCCTGGCTTGGCGCGCGCCAGGGCAATCAACTCTTTAACCGAGTTGACCGGCATGCTGCTCGCCACCGCCAGCACGTTCGGGCCAGCCGCGATCATTGCTACCGGCGCGAAGGCTTTCACTGGGTCGTAAGGCAATTTATAGAGCGAACTGTTGGCGGCGAAGGCGGACGACGCGAACAAGATCGTGTAGCCATCTGGCTCGGCCTTGGACACTGCTTCAGTGCCGATCATGCCGCCCGCACCGGCGCGGTTGTCGGGCACCACTTGCTGGCCGAGGCGGGTGGAGAGTTGCTGCGCGATCAAGCGCCCCACCACGTCGTTGCTGCCGCCGGGCGGGAACGGAATCACCATCCGCACCGGGCGCGACGGATAAGGGTCAGCGGCGAGCGCAGCGGTGTGCAGGGTGAGTGCTGCTAACACTGCAAGCAAGGCGGGGCTTAATCTCGACATGATGTCACTCCAACAAAAACGGCACGTTGCAATGCAGACAAACTGCACGCAGTTGCGCCATTAACGAATCGGGCACCGGGATGCCATCGCGCAAACGCCGCTCGCGCTCCAGCGCTTCCGGGTCGCCTGGCACCAGCACTGGCTTCGCAGCATCAATCGGCGGCACCGCGTGCAGCACATCGATTGCGTCGTCGAGATCATCCTCAAACTCGCCCTCGGCACGAAACGTGTCCGGATCAATCGCCATGAAAAAGTGGCCGAGGTTGTCGGGGTCTTCGGGCTTTTGTGTTTTGACGCGGATCGGCGAGAACGACGACCCCGACAAGACGCCACCGAGAATGTGCGCCATCATCCCTAAGCCATAGCCTTTGTAGCTCGCCATGTCTTCGGTGCCGCCCAGCGGTGTGAGGCCGCCAACATCGCGCTTGAATAAATAGTCGGTGGCGAGTGCGGCGTCGGTCACCGGCGTGCCGCGCTCGTCAAGCACCCAGCCGGCCGGCACCGGCTTGCCCTTGAGTTCATACACGCGCACTTTGTTGGCCGCCACGCTCGCGGTGGCCATGTCGAGCAAAAACGCGCGATTGCGCCGGGCCGGCGCAGCGAACGCCACCGGGTTGGTGCCGAGCACGGGAATCGTGCCGCGCGTAGGCACGGTGTTGATGCTGCGCGTGGCGCTGGTGACCATGCCGATCAGCCCTTGTTTCGATGCGAGCGCGGCGTAGTAGCCAGCCGCGCCAAAGTGATGCGAGTTGCGCACCGTAACCACGCCAACGCCGAGTGTCTTGGCCTTGGCGATGGCCAGCTCCATGCCCATCGCGGCGGCCGGGTGGCCCAGGCCTGCATCGGCATCGATCAATGCGGTCACCGCGTTCTCGCGCACGATGCGCGGCTTCGCATGGACATTGAGCTTGCCCTTGTCACGCGAGGACTGGTAGTCCATCAACATTGAGATGCCGTGCGAATCAACGCCGGAGAGGTCAGTCTCGAGCATCGCCTGCGCGGTGGTTTGCACTTGCTGTGCATCCATGCCCCAGGAGGTGAGGATGGAAACGATTTGCGCGCGTACGCGCTCTGCGGGGACGTTCATGGTGGTTGGGAAATGGGGGAAGGTGAGACGGGAGGATGGCGCTATGGGAGCGGCGTTGCGGCGGGAACACTTGCGGGAGCGTGCGGTTGATTGCGGATCGATACTGTTGATACTGCGATTTGATATCGTGGGTTGATACTGCGAGCCGGTACCGCGCCGCACGCAACACTGCGGGCGCGATAGGGCGAAGCGGCTCAATCGGCCTTGATGCCCGCTTCCTTGATGAGCTTGGCCCACTTGGCCGAGTCATCGCGGATGCGCGCGGCAAACTGTTCCGGCGTGGTGCCGGACACGCCCGCTGCCATGTTGGTGAGCCGCGTCTTGGTATCGGCCCCCTGCAACACGCGCGCGGCATCGGTATAAATCTGCGCGACGATGTCTTTGGACGTGCCGGCCGGTGCGGCCAGACCAAACCAGTTGGTCAACTCGTAACCGGGCAGACCCGACTCGGCCACCGTCGGCACATCGGGCAATTGCGCCGAGCGGGCGCTGCCCAACACCGCAATCGCTTTCAAGCGCCCGTCACGAATAAATGGCAGCGCCTGCAACAGACTGTCAAACGTCATCGACACCTGCCCCCCCATCACATCCTGCATGCTCGGTGCGCTGCCTTTGTAGGGGATATGCACCATGTCCACCCCGGCCATGCGCTTGAACAACTCAGCCGCCAAATGCGGCGCACCACCCGCGCCCGAGGACGCATGATTAAGCTGGCCCGGTTTCGACTTCGCCAACGCAATCAGCTCGCGCACATTGTTGGCCGGCAATGCAGGATGCGCCAGCAGCACGAAATGCACATCGACCACTTGCGTGATGGGCGCGAAATCGCGCACCGGGTCTACCGTCATTTTCGGGAACAGATGCTGGTTCACACTGAAATTGCCGAGCGTACCCATGAACAGGGT
>JANOYK010000753.1:0-13010 GCA_031428855.1 Burkholderiales bacterium
AGCTTGCGCATGGCCTCGCTGGCCAGCAATTCGGTGGCATGTTCCTTCGCGGTGCCGCCGGGAAGGATCGAAAGATTTTCGATGCTGGTGCGAAGCAGCACATCGGAAACATCGGACACATCGTTGGTCAGAACATCAAGCAAACCCGGACTGGGCGGCAGGCCCAGCAGATTGAGCACACTCGGCCGTGCCACATCTGCATCCACCAGCAAGACGGTGCTGTTCAGTTCCGCTGCAATACTGATCGCCAGGTTGAGCGCGGTAAAACTCTTGCCTTCCTGCGGTAGTGCGCTGCTCACCATGATGAGATTGCCATTGCGGATGGGCGCAGCGCCCTTGCCCTTTGCGTTATCGATCAGCGGCCGCTTGATGATCCGGTATTCCTCGGCCATTTGCGAGCGCAATCCATCCGGCGTAAGCAGCCGGGAAGCTGCCATCACCTTCGGATTGAGGTGAACGCGCTTTGAACGCGGCAGCTCTTTGGCTGGCTGCTGTGTAGGGGGAGCGGAAGTTGCGGGATTTGGCGCACCCGCCATCGCCGCTGCACCGCCCTCTCCCAGACGCACAACTGGCGGAATGTCCACAGCAGGACGCCCACTTTCGCGCACGCCGCCACGCGCCGCCTCCGCGCCACGCAACTGGTCCAGTTTTTTTGCAGCCCGTTCAATTAAGCTCATTGACGCACCCTAAGCACCGGTTCCTGAGCGCACAAACAAAATCAACAGCCCCACACCATAGGCAGCGATAAGTGCCGCCAGCAAGGCGAGAAATATGCCGAGCCGGAACTTTTGGCGCCTCGCCTCTGCATCATTGGCAACGTAAGCAATCCGGCCAAGAAGCGGCATTCCGGTCGCTTCACTCAGAGAGTGGCCGTCGAAAAATACCGGGCGCAGCTGTGCAGCCGCGAAGCTGGCAAAGCCCCCGCACAATAGTGCCGCCAAGAGCGCTGCGGGCAACAACAGCAAGCGATTGGGAGCGACCGGCTTGGGCGACACCCGGGGCGGGTCAATCAGGCGGAAGTCAGCGACGCCCGATGCCGCCTCCAGTTCGCCGGTCATCGCCGCGGACTCGCGGCGCGCCACCAGCCCATCGTAATTTTTCTTGTGAATTTCATAATCCCGGTTGAGCTGCACGAACTCTTTCTCCAGGGTGGGCATGGTCTTGAGCGATTCCTTGATACGCGCCATCCTTGATTCATATTCGGCGACCCGGGTCGATAACGTGGCCACATTCGCATCGGCAATCGCCAGCGCGCGCTTGAGTTCCTGGCTGGCCGGACTGCCATCGGACAGCAAGACTCCCGGATTGGCCACCGCCGCCTCGCGCAGCGCCGCCGCCTGCTGCCGCCGCTGCTCCTCCAGCTCCTTGACGCGCTGCAGCTTTTGCTCGTCCAGCTCTTTAAGCACGCGGCGCGCTCCCAGAACATCGGGGTGCTGTTCCGTATAGCGCTGCAACAAACCGTCGAGGCTGCGTTTTTGCGCTTCGATCCGGCCGTCGATTTCCGGGGTGGATACCGCAGCAATGTCCTCTGCCCCCTTTGTGTTGGTGCCCACATTGCCAAGGATTTGCCGTTTGAGCGCATCACGCGCATTTGTTACTTCGCGCAATTCAAGCTGCGATTGCGCCAAACGGGCACCCGCATCGGACATTTGTCCGGTCACACCGCGACCGTCTGCTGTCTGCGCTTCGATATTGCGCAGTTTAAAATCTTTCAACCGAGCTTCGGCGTCTTCCAGCTTTTTTTCATACGCTTTGATCTGGTCGTCGATAAATTTTTTCGCCGTATCCGAGTCCTTGCGCTTGTCGCCGAGACTCGATTCGACAAAAATCGACACCAGCGACTGCACCACCCGCTTCGATTTGGCTGGATCAGGATCGCGGTATGTCAGGGTGTACAGATTGTCACGCGACGTGCTTTTGATTTCGAGCGTTTTGATGATCTGATCGGTCAGTTCATCCTGCGATCCCTTGGTCTTGACCGCCAAATCGAGGTCAGCCATGCGAATCAGTTTTTCCACATTGGGCCGGCTGATCAGGGTGCGGCTAAGCATCATCACCTGCTGCTCCACATTGGGCTGCACCGCCAGCCCCTGCATCAGCGGCTTCAAAATCGACTGGGTATCGACATAAATGCGCGCTGACGCCTCGTACTTGTCCGGGATCAACAGCACAACAGCCGCACCAGCCAGTCCCGCCAGCCAGGCAACGGCAACCCCGAGCAGCCGGTGCCGCGACATCGATCGCAGCACCGCCATTGTCTGGCGAATGATGTCGTTCACCGGCGGCGAATCCGGACAGGCATGCCAATCGCTAGGTAGCGCACCGCTGGCACTCGAAAATCGAAGATCAGAACCAGCTCTGCGGAATGATCACCACATCACCAGGTTTCATTTCGACATTGGCCGAGATATCGCCCCGCTTGATCAAGTCCTTGATCCGCACCCGGTACTGCTTGTTGCCCTCGGCAGTGCGCAGCACGCTTGCATTGTTGCCATCAGCAAAATCAGTCATGCCGCCCACCGCGATCATCACGTCCAGCAAAGTCATCTTCTGCTTGTAGGAAATCACCTGCGGCTTGGCTGCTTCACCGACGACGCGGATCTGTTCGCTGTAGGGCCCGACGAAACTGGTCACAATCACGGTCACTACCGGATCCCGGATAAATTTGGCAAGCTCCTTCTCAATATCCCGCGAAAGTGTTGAGGGATCTTTGCCGATCGCAACCAAATTCTCCACCAGCGGCGTGGCCAGTCTGCCATCCGGCCGCACCGGCACCGACATCGACAGTTCCGGGTTGCGCCAAACGACTACATTGACCATATCGCCTGGACCGACAACATATTTATAATCAGGCGTGGCCGCCTCAGCAGGCGCTGGCGGGAATTGATTCGCACAACCGCCCAAGACGAACAGCAGGGACGACGCAAAAATTAACCCGATATTTCCGAAAAATTGCGACTTTTTCCAAAATATTGTCATATTAGATACCTCAATGTGCAAATTAGATGGGCAATTTTAGTCACAAGCCGACACAAATCATAGCCGAAACTACCTCTCAATGCCAAATTCCATTGTGGTGCGCCTGCCACACTCCGCCCGCCCTTTCGCCGCCCCTTCTTGCATCTGCCGAAGCTCTCTCTGACAGAAAATGAAAATTGACCAATCAGAACTGTTTCCACGGTCCTTTCCGGCTTGCCCGGGCCCGTTGATGTCCCCAAGTTGACGCCCCCAAGTCAACCGGCGATACTTTGCCAGTATAAAGTTGCTTCAGCGTTCCTAATGGCATTGATCCGTGTTGGGCGTCGAATTTACTTTCTTTGCTGATACTACTCACCTGATACCACACATGCAATTTGCGCCTTTTATTCTCTGCTGCGCAAGCATTGTTGCCATGCACAGTGCCATCGGGCAGGATACCAAACCGGATGCGGACCGGATCGCGGCGCTGCGTGCTGAGGCGCGCGCCCTCGAACACGGCGAGGGAGTACCCAAAAATACCGCGCAAGCCGTGAATCTCTACTGTCAGGCGGCCCGCCAAGGCGACGCCGAAGCTCAATTCAGCGTCGGCTGGATGTACGCCAACGGACGCGGCATCGCGCGGGACGATGAAATGGCGGCATACTTTTTCTCGCTCGCTGCGCAACAGGGACATCAGCACGCGCAAGGCATGCTGCGCTTCGTTGGCACGCCGCGCCAGACCATGCCCGACTGCATGCGCGATCTGGCAGCCGAAGCCGAGGCAGCCAGAGCAGAACAGCGCAGAATGTTGGCGCTGCTGCTCCAGCGTGAAGCGATTAATGCAGCCACCCCGGCCCAACGCAGAATCGTGGAACTGCTGTTCAAGCTCGCACCGGACTACGGCGTGGATCCTCTGCTCGGACTCGCTGTAGTGCGTTTCGAGTCCAATTTCGACCCGGCAGCGGTGTCGCCCAAAAATGCGCAGGGTCTGATGCAGCTCATCCCGGAAACGTCGGCGCGGTTCAATGTCACCAAACCGTTCGACCCTGAGCAGAATATCCGTGGCGGGCTTTCCTACCTGCGCTGGCTGCTGGCCTATTTCAAGGGCAATGTCGCGCTGGTGGCTGCGGCTTACAACGCCGGGGAGGGCGCGGTCAACCGCTACAAGGGCATCCCTCCCTATGCGGAGACCCAGGATTACGTAAAACGCATCATGGGTGCCTTCAAAAAAGAAGATCACCCCTATGATGCGTCAGTTGTTCCGCCGTCTCCCGAACTCGCAGCGATGCGGGTCCGCGTAAAACTATAAATTCAGATTGCCCATGACCCGGACATTCCGACTCCCATTCAGCCGCCGGCTGGGATGCCCGCGAAGATGGCTGCAGGAATGTGCGCTTGAATACCTGCGCTGGCGCAATTGCGTCGTGTGGATACTGTTGCTGGCGGCGGGCCCAGTCGCTGCCGAACAACTAAGCGGGACGATCCAGCGAGTCAAGCCGTCAATTGTCGCTGTAGGCATTTTCCGGCAGGCCAACAACCCGCCTTTTACGTTTCGCGGCACCGGATTTGTCATTGCCCCGGGCAATATCATTGTCACCAATGCTCATGTGCTGCCTGACTCACTGGACGCCGACGGCATGACGACACTGATGATCCGCGCACACGCGCCGCCCGCGCCGCCGCAACTCCGGCCCGCCAGGGTACTGGCGCTGGACCGTGAACATGATCTTGCGCTGCTGCGTATCGCTGACGCGCCGCTGCCCGCCCTTGCCCTGCAGCCGGCGGACACCGCACAGGAAGGTCAGGCCATCGCCTTCACCGGTTTCCCCATTGGCGGCGCGCTCGGTTTTTCGCCAGTGACCCACCGGGGCAGCATATCCGCCATCACCCCCATCGTGCTCCCGGCACCGACATCACAACAGTTAAACGAAAAATCCATACGCCGCATCCGCAGCGGCGGATTTGCTATCTACCAGCTTGATGCGACCGCCTATCCAGGCAGCAGCGGCAGCCCGGTGTACAACCCTGCCAGCGGCGAGGTGCTTGCCATCATCAACATGGTGTTCGTCAAAGGCACCAAAGAATCTGTGCTCAGCCAGCCATCGGGGATCACTTACGCCATTCCGGTTACTCACTTGCGCGACCTGTTGCGCGCAGCGCCTTAGCGCGCCTTGCGCGCGCGTCAGCGGAGCGCGCAGAACAGTCGCGCCACATCAATGTAGCGCGCGGAAGCCCGTATGCACATAAACCCAAGTGCATGTAAGCCCGAATGCATGTAAGCCCGAATGCACGTAAGTCCGATTCACTATCAATATATTGCGATTGCATGAGACTCGCCACCTGGAACGTCAACTCCCTCAAAGTGCGCCTGCCGCATGTGCTCGACTGGCTTGCCTCGGCCGATTGTGATGTGCTGTGTCTGCAGGAAACCAAGCTCACTGACGACAAATTTCCGGCAGCCGAACTGGAAAATGCCGGATATCAGGCATCTTTCAGCGGGCAAAAAACTTATAACGGCGTGGCGATTCTCTCGCGCCTGCCGATGCAGGATGTGGCGTGCGGCATCCCTGATTACGCCGACGTGCAAAAACGCGTCATCGCCGCCACCATTGGCGGCGTGCGGATCGTCTGCGCCTACATACCGAATGGGCAAAGCCTTGACTCGGACAAATACCGCTACAAGCTCGAATGGCTCGACGCATTGCAGGCTTACATGCGCACACTGACCGGCGCGCACGCCCAGGTTGCGCTGCTGGGCGACTACAACATCGCCCCGGACGACCGCGACGTGCATGACCCTGCGGTCTGGAAAGACCAGGTGCTGGTCAGCCCAGTCGAGCGCGCCCACTTTCAATCTTTGCTCGATCAGGGGTTTACCGATTGTTTCCGCCTGTTCGAGCAGCCCCCCAAAACCTACTCCTGGTGGGACTACCGCATGCTTGGCTTCCGCCGCAACGCCGGTCTGCGGATTGACCACATCCTCGCCAGCACCGCACTGGCGGCCGCCTGCCGCGCCTGCGTCATCGACAAAGAGCCGCGCCGCCGTGAGCAGCCATCGGACCACACGCCGGTAGTGGCCGATTTTTCCCTTTGACGCTGCCGGCCTGGCTGCGGATAGATTGAATGCTGGTGGCGAAGTTTTTCGCCGCCGGGAGGCACGCAGGTGTAGGATAAGCGGATGTGATGCTGTTAACCGCACCCTCATCGCAGCATCTTGCGGTGCCGGTGCTGGCACCATTGCCGAGACGGCATTTTCCGCAGTTCCCGTATCTCCCCTCCAAGGAGACTGCAATGAGCGACTACAAACCCCTGTCGGTGCGCCGCATTGGGCTGCACGCCGCGCTGGTACAGCCCGCCGAGAAAATTGCGCGCACGGTGCGCACCGACTCCCCCGCATTGGAAGTCATGACGGACCTAGCGCACGTGACCCCTGCGACCATCGAGGCGGGTGCCGCGATGGATGCGGCAAATCAAGCAATGATCCGCGCTGGCGTGCGCTTGCTGTTCGTCCATAACGCCAGCGCGGAACTGGCCGGCCTGATCACTGCCACGGACATTCTGGGTGAAAAACCAATGCGGCTGGTGCAAGAGCGCGGCCTCAAACATGGTGAAATTCTGGTCGAAGACCTGATGACGCCGCTGGCGCT
This sequence comes from Burkholderiales bacterium, assembly GCA_031428855.1. GTDB lineage: Bacteria > Pseudomonadota > Gammaproteobacteria > Burkholderiales > JAEUOS01 > CANJDH01. The sequence continues at coordinate 6,606 of JANOYK010000753.1, forward strand.
GCTCGAAGCCATGAGCATTGATGAAGTGGCGCATGCCCAGGTTGGACACATCGTTGCCACGCTGGAACGCGCCGGACGCCAGCATGTGCTCGTCGCCGAAACCGGGAGGGCCGGTGCGATGGCGATACGCGGCATTTTTTCAAGTTCGCAGATCGCGCGCCAGCTCGGCACCACCATTGCCGGCAGCGACGCTGCAGCCACTTTTTCGGAGCTGGTTACACGCCTGGGATAGGGCCGGAAAACTGCTCCAGGAGCGGATCTCCGGGATATACCCTCGGAAAATACAGGGCATTCCCACAAAAAAGTCGCTCTTGCAGGAGCGCCTTTTTTTGCTGGTGGTATGGCGTCTGGCTCACGCCATGCCACCGGCCCGTCAACTTTCCGCCGGCATCAACCTCCATCAGCCCAACATATCGCTCCAGATGTTGCGCGCCCAGGCATTGCCATAAGCGCCTTCGAGCTCGGTTGGCCCGGCCGACAGCCCGCCCGAACCCGGCACCACTTTCATGGTTTTGTCTTTAGGGTCATAGGCATGCACGCTCGCCACATGCACCACGTTCTTGTCGTCCACGAACGAATAGCAGGTGTTCGCCATCATCGGTGTCTGTGACGGTGCGCGCCCGTTCATCAATTCCACAATCGCCGCTGCCGCCACCTTGGCATGCTGATTTGCCATGTGTCCGGACTTCGGCATCAACGCTGCCGAGAGGGTGGAGTCGCCCAGCACGTGAATGCCGGGCCGTGCCGTGGACTCCATCGTCAGCCAATCGACCCCGCACCAGCGGTTGTTGGCCGTAATCAATCCGGCCTGCTGCGCAATGTCGCCCGCGCGCATCGGCGGAATGATGTTGAGCACATCGCCCTTGATCTTGTCGTCAAGCGTGGTGATGGCAGTCAGATTGGCCGCGTCAACCGCATTGACTTCCATGTTGTTGCGGTATTCGACGATGCCCTTGTACTGGCCATTCCACTGCGCTTTGAACAGGCCCGCCTTGGACACCACATCTTCGTTGGCATCGAGGATGATGACCTTGGATTTAGGCTTGTGGGTCTTGAAGTAGTGCGCCACTTGACAAACGCGCTCGTAAGGGCCCGGCGGGCAGCGGAACGGTGCCTTGGGAATGGTCATCACAAACACGCCGCCATCGCGCATGTCCTCAAGCTGCTTGCGCAAGGCCACCGTCTGCGGCCCGGCCTTCCAGGCGTGCAGCACGCGCTGCTGTGCTGGCGCGTCCAGGCCCTTGATCTGGTCGAACAGAAAATCGACACCTGGCGCGACAATCAGCCGGTCATAGTTGAGGTCCTGGATTTTTTTAAGTTCGATGGTCTTTTTGTCGACATTGACTTTGGCGACTTCATCGTTGATGACCTGCACGCCGTAATCGCGCAGCTTGGCGTAGCCCACCGTGATGTCTTCGATCTTGCGCGAGCCGCCCAGCACCAGATTGGACAAGGGGCAGGACACAAACGCCGGGCTACGGTCGATCAGGAATACTTCAATTGCGCCCTCCGACCACATGCGCAAATATTTGGCTGCGGTAGCGCCGCCATAACCGGCACCGATGATGATGACGCGGCCCAGTTTTTGTGCCGGTGCAGGTTGTGTGGCACAACCGGCCAGGGCCAGCGCGCTGGCAGTGCCGGAAAATTTCAGGAAGGCACGGCGCTGCAGAATTGACTTGGTGTTTTTCATGGTGACTCCCCTCCTTATTGGGCCGGTTTCTGCGCAGCAAAGTAATCAGCCATCAGGGCGATCTGCTCATCCGAATACCCCTTGGATATCTGATGCATGATCGTCGCCGCTGCACCAGTGCGCGCGCCCGACTTGAATGCGGCCATCTGGTCGATGATGTATTTGCGGTCACGCCCGGCCAGCGGGAATCCACCAGGCTGAGCGTTGCCATTGGTGCCATGACAGTTGGCGCACTGGGCTGCCAGGTTGCGGCTGAGATTCCGATCCGGTGCCTGTCCCTGCGCTTGCGCAGACCATGCCAGCACGGCGAGCAGTGCTGCGATTCCCATCAATGTTTTCATGTCATCTCCTTTTGAGTTTTAAACGGCAGATTTTTCAAACCGGGCCGTGCGCAAAAAAAACCGCCCTGAAAGACGGTCTTTTTCGCGCGCAACGGTGTTACAGCACCTCCACCGTTTCATCCGCAGGCTTGCCGTCAGACTTTGGCGCTTCGCCTTCGAGTATCGTCAGCTTGACCTTGGCCTCCATCCCGGCAGCCTCATGGCCCTCTTCCAGATCCACCGTCACTTTGCCGCCCGTCACCAGCTTGCCAAACAGCAGTTCGTCCGCCAGGGCCTTGCGGATCGTTTCCTGAATCAGGCGTGACATCGGACGCGCGCCCATCAGTGGGTCAAAGCCTTTTTTCGCGAGGTGCTTGCGCAGCACATCGGTAAAGATCGCCTCGACTTTTTTCTCGTGCAGTTGCTGCTCCAGCTGCATCAGGAATTTATCGACCACGCGCAAAATAATGTCTTCGTCGAGCGCCTTAAATGAAATCATGGCATCCATGCGATTGCGGAATTCCGGCGTGAATAGCCGCTTGATTTCAGCCATCTCATCGCCCGCCTGCCTGACGTTGGTAAATCCAATCACCGATTTTTGCAGACTCTCCGAACCAGCATTGGTGGTCATGATGATGATGATGTTGCGAAAATCAGCCTTGCGCCCGTTGTTGTCGGTCAGGGTGCCGTGATCCATCACCTGCAGCAGGATGTTGAAAATATCAGGATGGGCTTTTTCAATCTCGTCGAGCAGCAGCACTGCGTGCGGCTTCTTGGCGATGGCTTCAGTGAGCAAGCCACCCTGGTCAAACCCGACATAACCAGGCGGCGCGCCGATCAAACGCGACACCGCATGACGCTCCATGTACTCGGACATGTCAAAGCGGATCAGCTCGATGCCCATCGTAAAAGCGAGTTGGCGCGCCACCTCAGTTTTGCCGACACCGGTGGGGCCGCTAAACAAGAATGAGCCAATCGGCTTGGTGGGGCTGCCCAAGCCGGAACGCGCCATCTTGATTGCAGCGGCGAGCGCATCAATCGCTTTGTCCTGGCCGAACACCACGTTTTTGAGGTCACGATCCAGCGTTTTCAGCTTGGAGCGGTCGTCGCTGGACACATTGTGCGGCGGAATGCGTGCAATTTTGGCGATAATTTCTTCAATATCGGTCTTGCCGATAATTTTCTTCTGCTTCGATTTGGGCAGAATGCGCTGCGCGGCACCGGCTTCGTCAATCACATCAATCGCCTTGTCGGGCAATTGGCGGTCGTTGATATAACGCGCCGCGAGTTCAGCCGCCGTGGTGATCGCCGCCGCCGAATACTTGATGCCGTGGTGTTCCTCGAAGCGCGACTTGAGGCCGCGCAAAATCTGCACGGTCTCGTCTACCGACGGCTCGTTTACGTCAATTTTCTGAAACCGCCGTGACAGCGCATGGTCTTTTTCAAACACACCGCGAAACTCGGCGTAGGTGGTGGCACCAATGCATTTGAGCTGTCCGCCGGACAGCGCTGGCTTCAACAGGTTCGATGCATCGAGCGTGCCGCCGGACGCTGCACCGGCACCGATCAAGGTATGAATTTCGTCGATAAACAAAATCGCGTTCGGATTGTTGGTGAGTTTTTTCAACACGCCCTTGAGGCGCTGTTCAAAATCGCCACGGTATTTGGTGCCCGCCAAGAGCGCGCCCATATCGAGCGAGTAGACCACGCAATCCTTGAGAATTTCCGGCACTTCACCCTCGACAATGCGTTTGGCGAGTCCCTCGGCGATCGCCGTTTTACCGACCCCGGCTTCACCCACCAATAGCGGATTGTTTTTGCGGCGGCGGCACAGGGTTTGCACCACGCGTTCGAGTTCGGCGTCGCGCCCGATCAAGGGGTCGATTTTCCCTTCCGCAGCCGACTTGTTCAGGTTCTGGGTGTAGTTCTCCAGCGGGCTGGCCTTGCCGTCGGCTTCGGTTTCAGCTTCCTGATTCTCGCTGCCGGCCGCCGCTTTTTCCTTGGTCTCCGGCTGCTGCTTGGTGATGCCATGCGAAATAAAGTTCACCACATCCAGCCGCGTGGTGCCTTGCTGATGCAGGTAGTACACCGCGTGCGAATCCTTCTCGCCAAAAATCGCCACCAGCACATTGGCACCGGTGACTTCCTTCTTGCCGTTGGACGACGACTGCACATGCATGATGGCGCGCTGGATCACGCGCTGGAACCCCAGCGTTGGCTGGGTATCGACATCATCCGTGCCCGCCACCGTCGGCGTATGTTCAGTAATGAACTGAATCAGGTTTTTGCGCAACTCATCAATATTCGCCCCCACGGCGCGCATCACCTCGGCGGCGGTCGGGTTGTCAAGCAATGCCAGCAGCAAATGCTCGACCGTGATGAATTCGTGGCGTTTTTGTCTGGCATCAACAAACGCCATGTGCAGGCTGACTTCCAACTCTTGCGCAATCATTTTTTACCTCGATTCTTCCGGCAATCCGGAGTACAGCCAAACTCTACACCACCCGCGCAATGAACGTAAGCGGATAACCCGCCGACGCAATCAATCAATTCAATCATTTTCTTCCATCGTGCATTGCAGCGGGTGTTGATGCGCACGCGCATGCTCCGTCACCAGATCAACCTTGGTGGTCGCCACATCCTTGGGGAACACCCCGCACACACCGACCCCTTCACGATGCACTTTGAGCATGATCTGGGTCGCCTGTTCGCGGCTCTTGTTGAAAAACTTCTGAATCGTCGAGACCACAAACTCCATCGGTGTGTAGTCATCATTGAGCAAAAGCACCTTGTACATGGGCGGGGGCTTGAGCTTTTCCTTGCGCTCTTGCAACAGCGTGCCGCCATCGGGGTCAAATTTTGTCGCCATGCGCGAATTCTATTACCGTTTTGCCCGAGCCATCCCGGCGCACTGAGCCGGTGAGATGAGGTCTGGTGCCAAAAAAACAACAGGGAGCCGCAACGCCCCGGGTGGAAAATCAAAATACTTGACTTACAGCCGGGGAGTAAGAAAAATAGCAGCCGTTTGGTTGGTTCAAGCGGTTCCGGCACCTTGCACCTTGCAGCAGGCAGCAGCGTCACAGCGGCACCGGGGTTTTAAGTAGGGGACAGCCTTGAAACGCAAACGCATTCAGGACGCATAAGCGCCCGTCACTTACATTTTCAAGGAGCATGCATCTATGGCAACCGGTACTGTTAAATGGTTCAACGACGCTAAAGGCTTTGGCTTTATCACCCCCGATGATGGCGGCGAAGATTTGTTCGCGCACTTCTCGGCCATCAACATGCAGGGCTTCAAGACCCTCAAGGAAGGCCAGAAAGTCAGCTTTGAAGTCACCCAAGGCCAAAAAGGCAAGCAAGCCTCAAACATTCAGAACGCTGCCTGACCACTGTCTGCGGACTTGCCTCCCATGAAACCCCGCGCCTCGTCACAGAAGCGCGGGGTTTTTCATTTGCGCGATACGCCCGATGCACCAGTGCAACCGGTGCGGTTGCTCGCTTTTAACAAACCGTATGGCGTGATGTGCCAGTTCACCCGCGACGGGGTGCATCCGGTACTGGCCGATTTCATCGATGTGCCTGGCGTCTACCCGGCCGGCCGGCTCGACACCGATAGCGAAGGTCTGTTGTTGCTCACCAATCACGGCCCGCTCCAACACTGGATCAGCAGTCCGCCGCCAGCGCCTGTCAGGCACCGTGCCGGCACATCTGCCAAACCCGCGCCCAAAACCTTGGCCAAAACCTATTGGGTCCAAGTCGAGGGGGAACCCACGCTCGACGCAATGGAGCGCCTGTGCGCGCCGCTCGACTTGGGCGACTTCACCACCCAGGCCAGCCAGGCGCGGCGCATCGGCGAGCCGGCCGGTCTATGGCCGCGCAGCCCGCCAATCCGGCATCGTGCATTGATCCCCGCAACCTGGCTCGAAATCACGCTGACCGAGGGCAAAAACCGCCAGGTCAGGCGCATGACCGCGAAGACCGGATACCCAACACTGCGGCTGATTCGCGCCAGCATCGGCCCGGTCACGCTGAACGGTCTGGCACCGGGCCAGTGGAGCGAAGTGGGTTTGTCCGAAATCGGGTACTCTGCTTAATGTGCTCGTCGCAGCATCTTGCCCGCGTCAGCCATTTTTAACCACCATGGAGAAACCCTGTGAAAACTGCCGTATCCCTGCTCGCCGCTATCGCTTTTACCGTCACCAGCTTCGGCGCGGCGGCTGCCCCTTTCGCGCACTTTGCCAACGACACATCGATGACGCGCGCTGATGGTCTGCAAATTGACGCCAAAGCCAAAAAAGGTTCCAAGAAAAAGAGTGCCAAAAAGAAGAAGGCTGCAGCCACCAAGTAATGGATGAAAAAGCCGGGCAGATGCCCGGCTTTATTCCCACTCAG
>JANOYK010000754.1:0-1830 GCA_031428855.1 Burkholderiales bacterium
GGCCTCCATCCATTCAGGCTGCTTGGCGCAGACCGCAGCCGGGCCATAGACTTCGGTGAGGCCGTAGACGTGGGTCAGATCAAAGCCCAATTGCTCAACGCCTTCGATCATCGACGCAGGCGGCGCGGCACCGGCCACCAGTGCGCTCACTTTGTGATTGATGCCTTGCTTGAACGCAGCGGGTGCGTTGACCAGCGTCGAATGCACAATCGGCGCGCCGCAAAAATGCGTGACCTTATGGGTGCGGATGGCATCGAAAATCGCTTTGGCTTCGACCTTGCGCAAACACACGTTGGTGCCGCCAATCTCGGCCAGCGTCCACGGAAAGCACCAGCCGTTGCAGTGGAACATCGGCAGCGTCCACAGGTAGACCGCGAAGTGCGGCAGGTTCCACACCACGATGTTGGAGGTGGCGTTGAGATAGGCGCCGCGATGATGTGTGACCACGCCTTTGGGGTTGCCGGTGGTGCCGCTGGTGTAGCCGAGGGCGATGGCCTGCCATTCGTTCGCCGGGTGTTGCCAGGCGTAGTGCGCGTCGCCGGTGGCGATGAAAGCTTCGTATTCGATGCTGCCGATGCGCGCGCCGTTGCCGGTGTATTCGGGGTCATCGGCATCTACCACCAGCGGCTTGACCTTGGTGAGCGCGAGGGCCTCCTGCATCACGCTGGAGAATTCACGATCCACCAGCACCAATTTGGTTTCGCTGTGGTCGAGCATGAAGGCAATCGCCGCTGCATCAAGCCGGGTGTTGAGCGCGTTGATGACGGCACCGGTCATGGGAATGCCGAAGTGGGCTTCGACCATGGCGGGGATGTTGGGCAGCATGACCGCTACCGTATCTCCCGTGCCAATGCCATGCTGTGTGAGCGCAGAGGCGAGCTGGCGGCAGCGCGCGTAAGTGTCGCGCCAGTTGCGCGTGAGTGCGCCGTGGATCACGGCGGGACGCTGCGGATACACCTGCGCGGCGCGTGCGATGAACGAGAGCGGCGTGAGGGCGACGTAGTTGGCCGGGTTTTGCGGCAGGTTGAGATCGTAGATGCCGGGCATTGCAAGAGTCTCCTGCTGTCGGGGTGTCAGCGGCGCGGCAATCAGTGTGATGCCCGTGCGCTGCATCCGCTCTGTATCATGCTGATTGTAATGAACTTCGATTTCCCCTCTTCGCAGCGCAGCGCGCACCCTGGCAATCCGTTTTGGCCCGATGCGGTGTTGCCGCGCCATTTTGTGCTCGGCATCCTCTTGTCGCTAGCGGTGCATTTGCTGGGCGGTCTCTCGACTGCCTACGGCTGGCTTAATTTAATGCCGTGGTTTGGCAAGCCTGAGGAACAGCCGGTGGTGGTGTTGCGCGCCAAATTGGTGGCGCCACCGGCACCACCCGTGGCAGCCCCGGCACCGGCCAAACCGGCACCTGCGCACCTGGCAAAAAAAGCTGCGCCGCGGCAGGCACCCCGCCAGGTGATGGCACAAGCGCCCGGCCCCGCTGCGCCGTCAGTCATCGAAGCGCCACGCGCGGAGCGGGAACCCGCCCCGGCTGCGGCGGCACCTGACACACCTGCGCCACGCGAAGAGCCAGCGCCAACACCGGCGCCACCCCCGCCCAAGGCCGCCAAGACCTCACCATTCCCCGAGCGCGCCCGGATCGAATTCGAGATGACGTTTGAGTCCAACGGCTACAAGGTATGGGCGGCGCAAACCTGGGAAGGGCGCGATGGCAAATACCGGGTTGTGCTCAACGCCGAAGCGCGCGCCCTGTTTTTTTCGATTGGCAAATTGACGATGGAAAGCGCGGGCGTCATCACCGCTGACGGTCTGCGGCCAGAGCGCTACATCGAC
>JANOYK010000755.1:0-4613 GCA_031428855.1 Burkholderiales bacterium
CCTCACCCAAGCCGCGGCGCGGCATCACCATGCGCTATATGCCGACCACCAGCGTGTTTGACCGTGAACTCGCGCAAGAGAAGGCGCGCAACGTCACCACCACCAATCACGCCAAGCGCCAGATATTCCTGATGCGCGGCCGGGATCGCAGTGGCCGCAATACTTTTGAGAACGCCTGACATCAGAGGAAAACCATGGACACCGCCACACCCCAGTTTGACCGCGCCCACGAGAGCACCGGCAACATCGTCCTGCTCGAACATGTCAACGTCACCCAGAACGACCAGCGCTTGGCCACGATTTTCTGGGTGCAAGGCTTGGGCTTCACGCGCGACCCCTACATGCATGTGACCGATGTCAACATGTGGATCAACATCGGCCGCCAGCAGGTGCACTCGCCCACGCGCGCGCCGCAAGTGCTGCGCGGTGTGGTCGGCGTGGTGATGCCTGATCTGGCGATTGCGCGCACCGGGCTGGCGGGCATCGGTAAAAAACTCGACGGCACCCGCTTCACCTGGACTGACCACGGCGACGCCATCGACGCCACTTGCCCGTGGGGCAACCAGGTACGCATCCACGCGCCGCAAGCGCGCTTCGGGCCAATGCGCCTCGGCATGCCTTATGTGGAACTGCCGGTGCCGCGCGGCTGTGCCGCCGGCATCGCGCGCTTTTACGAGCAGATCGTGCAAGCACCGGCGCGGGTCGAGCAAAGCAATGGCGCAGCCGCCGCCCACATCAACGCCGGTGCCCAGCAGCAAATCATCTACCGCGAGACTGATGCAGAAATCGCACCCTACGACGGCCACCACATCGCCGTGTATGTAGCCGACTTTGACGGGCCGCATGCCGAGTTAAAAATACGCGGCCTCATCAGCGAGGAAAGTGACCAGTGGCAATACCGTTTCGAGAAGATCATCGATCCTGACACCGGCGCGCATCTGTTCACGCTCGAACACGAAGTGCGCAGCCTGACCCACCCGATGTTTGGCCGACCGCTGGTGAACCGCAATCCGCTGCAGGGGCAGCGCGGCTATTTGACCGGGCAGGACGCGTTTTTCTAAGCAACGCCGGGGGCTTTCACTAGGGCATGTATGACCAGCATTTGCTGTTTTAAGATTTTTTCTTAAAACAGCAAAACCGGGCGCCACTACGCGGCCCGCATCCAGCCCGCCAGCAGACCAGCACACTCAAGGAGAAACATCATGACGCGCTCACTCTGCCAGGCCCTATTCACGCTTGCTGCCGGCATGCTGCTCCTGCCCAGCTCCGTGCCAGCCCAAACCCCAGCGCCGTTTCCCAACAAACCGATTCGCCTCGTCGTCACCGTCAACCCTGGCAACGTCGGCGACGTGCGCGCGCGCCAGATCGCTGAAAAACTCGGGCCGCTGCTGGGGCAATCAGTGATCGTGGAAAACCGCCCCGGTGCCAGCGGCAACATCGCCGCCGAGTTTGTGGCGCGCGCCCCGGCCGACGGCTACACCATCCTGATGGGCCACACCTTCAACATGACCTGGAACCCGCATCTGCTCAAGATGAATTTCGATCCGGTCAAGACACTCACCGGCATCACCAAAATATCGGCCGGCCCGCCGATATTGGTGGCGCACCCAAGCATGCCATTCAACACTGTCGCCGAGCTGATTGCCTATGCCAAGGCCAACCCCGGCAAGCTCAACGCGGGCGGTGTCACCGGCGGCACCGCGCATGTCACGCTCGAAATGATGAAACAAAAAACCGGCGCCAACATCACCTTCGTACCCTACAAGGCAGCGGGCGGGCAAATCACCACCGACCTCATCAGCAAGCAAATTGATCTCACGTTTGATTACACCGTGACGCTGGCCCCGCTGATCCAGACTGGGCGCGTCAAACCGCTGGCCGTGGCGAGCGCGCGGCGTCTGGCCGCCCTGCCCAATGTGCCGACCTTTGCCGAAAGCGGCTACCCGGACGGCCTCGACGTGCCGTCATGGCAGGGCTTTTACGCCCCGGCTGGCACGCCCAAAGAAATATTGACGCGCATCGCCACCGAGACCGCCAAGGCACTCAATCTGCCCGACATCAAACAAATGTTTGAAAGCACGGGTGCCGAAACCGGCGGCGACACGCCGGAGCAATTTCAGGCTTTCACCCTGTCCGAGTTTGAACGCTGGGGCAAGGTGATTCGCGATGCGGGGATCCGGCTCGACTGACCTGCAGCGCCATGTTCAGTATCGAGCCGCTCCATGTTTTCCAGCATCCTCAGCAGGTAGTGCAAGGTGTGCGTAACGTCGTTGATCGAGAAGTCCCCGAGAACCTGCTCGTAATAGGCGTGAATTTTCGGCAACGCGAGCTTTTTCATATGTCAATATATTGACTCATATAAGCAATCAACGTGACCGGTCAACCCAGCCGGTCAATCTGAAAAGCGGCGGCACATTCCGCACTGTTACAGACTCAATGTAGAACGAAAGGACGCATCATGAAACGATTCGGCAACCAGACCGTCGTCGTCACCGGCGGCGGTGGCGGCATCGGCGGCGCGACCTGCAAGCGCTTCGGCGCTGAAGGCGCGCGCGTCGCGGTGCTCGACCTGAACCTCGACGCCGCCGAGACGGTCGCAGCCGCGATCCGCGCCGATGGCGGCCAGGCCCAGGCCTTCCTCTGCGACATCACCGGCCGCGACAGCGTCAACACCGCCGTCAGCGCGACCGAAGCGCAACTCGGCCCGATCGACGTGCTGGTCAACAACGCCGGCTGGGATGTGTTCATGCCGTTCACCAAGACTGAGCCTTCGCAGTGGGTCAAGCTGATCGCGATCAACCTGACCGGCGCGCTGCACATGCACCACGCGGTGCTGCCCGGCATGGCGGCGCGCAAGAAGGGCCGCATCGTCAACATCTCGTCGGACGCGGCGCGCGTCGGCTCCTCGGGCGAAGCGGTGTACGCAGCCTGCAAGGGCGGGCTGGTGGCCTTCTCCAAAACCATCGCGCGCGAACACGCGCGCCACGGCATCACGGTTAACGTGGTTTGCCCCGGCCCGACTGACACGGCACTGTTCGACGGCTACAAACAAGGTGCCGGCAACCCCGAGAAGCTGATGGCAGCGTTCACGCGCGCGATTCCGCTCGGGCGCATCGGCCAGCCCGGCGACTTGCCCGGCGCGATATTGTTTTTCGCCAGCGAAGATGCTGCCTACGTGACTGGACAGGTGCTGAGCGTGTCCGGCGGTTTGACCATGAATGGTTAACGGTTGAGGGAATTGAACATGACATTCGAAGACATTCTGTACGAAGTGCGCAACGGTGTGGCCTGGATCACGATCAACCGGCCCGAGAAAATGAACGCATTTCGCGGCACCACCTGCGACGAACTCATCAAGGCGCTCAACAAGGCCGGTTACGACAAGAGCATCGGTGCCATCGTGCTTGCTGGCGCGGGCGACCGGGCGTTTTGCACCGGTGGCGACCAATCGGCGCATGACGGCAACTACGACGGCCGCGGCACCATCGGCCTGCCGATGGAAGAGCTGCACGACGCCATCCGCAATGTGCCCAAGCCGGTGATCGCGCGGGTGCAGGGCTTCGCTATCGGCGGCGGCAACGTGCTGTGTACGATTTGCGATCTGACGATCTGCTCCGAGAAGGCCATCTTCGGCCAGGTCGGCCCGAAGATGGGATCGGTTGACCCCGGCTACGGCACCGCGTTTCTGGCGCGCGTGGTCGGTGAGAAAAAAGCGCGCGAGATCTGGTACATGTGCCGCCGCTACTCGGGCGCTGAAGCGGTGCAGATGGGCCTGGCCAACAAGTGTGTGCCGCACGAACAGCTTGACACCGAAGTGCAAGCCTGGGGCGAAGAACTGTGCGAGCGCAGCCCGACCGCGCTGGCGATTGCCAAGCGCAGCTTCAACATGGATACCGCGCATCAGGCCGGCATTGCCGGCATGGGCATGCTGGCGCTGAAGATGTACTACGACACTGACGAGTCGCGCGAAGGGGTCCATGCGCTGAAAGAAAAGCGCAAGCCCAACTTCCGCAAATACGCGAAATAGCCGCCGCGTCATAGCGCAGGCCACTGCCCGCCAGGCCGCATCCACACCATCCCCGCCGACCGCACCGTCCAACGTATCGACCGGAGCGAATCATCCTATTTTCCTCTGTTACCCGGCCGGCAACGGCGCTGAAATTGCCTGATGAAGCGTTATTGCCGGGTTGATTTTCGCTGCGGCCTGAATAATTTTCGCAACGATGTAACGCACCAGCGCAGTCCAGCGTTGCGGTTTGATCAACTGTGGCGCAGTGGCCAAAATAGGGTCCAAGCCCCTTCGCACATTGGCAATCATGGCCTTGATTTGATCTCCGGCAGCATGCGTCAATGTCAGGAGCAAGCGTGATTGACCGGCATGTTGGGTCAATCGGGCAACGCCGGACAGCAGTGGACGCGAGGTGATCGCTTCGAGCCGGGTCTGCGGATGCGCCAAGCGCACGTACCAACTCCACCAGTTGTAAATCAGCCCGGCCGCACGTGCCGAGAGATTGCAGCGTTCCATGTCCTGCGTCGTGTAGCCGCCCCAGCCCCACTGGTTCTTCAGTTCGTCAAAGCCGTTTTCGCAATCTGCCCGGTCACGATAGAGTTGG
>JANOYK010000756.1:0-6992 GCA_031428855.1 Burkholderiales bacterium
CGTCTTTAGCGGCGATGTGGTCTATGTCGAGCGCATGCTCGGCGTGATTCCGGTGAGCAATACCCGCACCTGGCTCGAAGCGTTTGACGCGCTGGCCGAGTGGAATCCCGCCATCATCGTGCCCGGCCACGGCGCTGTCACAACGCTCGCCATCGCGCGGCGCGATACGCGCGACTACCTCGCCGCATTACGTGCCCACATGAAAAAAGCGGTCGACGACGGCACTGATGTCTCAGCCGCGATAAAAAGTTTTGCGCTCGGTGCATTTGCCAAGCTGCTGGTCGCCGCCGAGATTCACCCCGGCAACGCCAGCCGCACGTATCTGGAGATGGAGCGCGAGTAGGCCGCATGACCACCACCCTGCTGCCGCCCGATGATCCGCAGCGTGTGCAGTTGCATGACGAACTGCACGCCCGCCCGCCATCGCGCATCCACCTGCCGGCCCTGGTGGTCTCAGTGGCGGTGCTCAATAAAGGTGTAACGCGCACAGACGAATGCGCGCATTTGCAAAAACTGCCGGGCCAAAGCGGGCTGCGCCTTGACGCCCTGCAATCGAATTTCCTGCGGCTGCGCCTGGACGGCCACACCCTCAAGTGGGAGCGCCATACCGAGTTCACGCGCTACTCGATGGTGCAACCCCTGCCCGCCCATGCGCTGCCGGGTGCGCACGCGCCCGATGTGCTCTCTGATCTGGCCGTCGACCCGGCCTGGCTGCGCGCCATCCCCGGCCGCACCGTGGCCGCCATCGCCCTGGCGATGGCGAGCGGCAGCAGCGATGATGTGGCCGGCCTGCTCGCCACCGGCCGTGACTGGTTCGGCGGCACCAACGTAGTGGCCTCACGCATCGGCAGCAGCGGCAGCAGCGGCGGCGGCCCGGTCTGCGCCTTCACCGATTTCAGTCTGCAGGCGAGCGGCTTCGAGCGCATGCTGACAATCGCCCCGCAGGACTTAAGCCCAGGCCGGGCCGGCCGCATCAGCGCACGCCTGCTGGAGCTCGAAACCTACCGTCTGATGGCGTTGCGCGGCCTGCCGGTGGCGAAGGCGCTGGCACCGATCCTGCACGACGGAGAAAGCGCGCTCGCCAACATCACCGCCAGTCTCGAAGACGCGCACTCGTCCGACCAGGTGTTGCTCGAAACCCTGATTACCCTGGCCGCCCGCGTCGAACGCGCCACCGCCGAACACGGCTACCGCTTCTCGGCCACCCAGGCCTATGACGCGCTGGTGCGCCAGCGCATCGCCGAGCTGCGCGAAGCGCCGCTGCCCGGCACCCAGATGATTGGCGAATTCATGCAGCGGCGGCTCTCACCCGCGATAGCCACGGTAGCCGCCACCGCGCAGCGCCTGGCCTCGCTGTCGCAGCGGATCGAGCGCGCCAGCGCGCTTCTGCGCACCCGCGTCGACATCGCCACCGAAGCGCAAAACCAGCAACTGCTCTCCAAGCTCACGCGTGGGCAAGAACTGCAATTGCGTCTGCAGGGCACAGTTGAAGGGCTGTCGATTGCCGCCATCTCCTACTACGTGGTCAGCCTGCTGCTCTACGCCGGCAAAGCCGCCCACGCAGCCGGCCTGCCAGTCAATGCCGAGATGGCAGCCGGCGCGCTGATCCCGCTGGTGTTGTGGGCGGTGTGGCGCACCACACGCAAGATTCACGACCGCGTCAAGCAAGGGGCGGCAACAGACGCATGAGGTAAGGTAGCGCCTGCCAGAGGCGCAGCTTGCCTCATCGCTCACCCGTTCCGGAGCACAACGCATGACCGCCGCCATCACGATCCGCCCCGCCACTGCCGCCGACGAACCACGCTGGCGCGAACTGTGGGCCGGCTACTGCGGGTTCTACGAAGTGAGCATGAGCGAGGCCGTCACCGCGCACACCTGGCAGCGGATTCTCGACGCAGCCTCCCCGGTGCATTGCGTCGTCTCGTGTGATGCATCCGGCCGCGTGCAAGGCATCTGCAACTACATCCTGCATGACAACACCTGGACCCTCACGCCAGTGTGTTATCTCGAAGACCTGTTCGTAGACCCGGCAGTGCGCGGCCAGCAATTTGGCAAAGCGCTGATTGACTGGCTCAACCGGCAAATGAAAGCGCAGGGCTGGTCACGCATTTACTGGATGACCCGCGAAGACAACGCCTACGCACGGCGGCTCTATGACCGCTACACCCCGCGTGATGCGTTTGTGCGGTATGTGATTCGCAACTGAGGCTGCACCGGAACGGCGCATGGATAGGACTTGAGAGGGCGAGAGACTGAAATATTTCTCAAGCTGGCCACAGTCCGCTCAGATGCCAATCAACCCCAGCTTGAGGCCATCAGGCACGAATTTCTTGAAGTCCTGATCCAGCGAAACCAGACGTAACCCGCCGCTGATGGCGAAGGCAGCCAGATAAGCATCCATCCACACCTTGGGCGAGGCGGTGTTGCTGGAGGCCAGACGATGCCAGAGCGCCGCCGTGCCAGGCGGCTCCTCGCGCTCAAAAACTTGCGGCAAGGCCAGCAGTGCCGCGTGCGCTACCAGCCCATCGCGATTGGTCAGACCGGCCGCGCCGTAGGCTTTTAAGAGCGTTGGCGTCGAGGCCAGACGCAAAAAGCTTTGCCCGGTTGAGCGGCAAAAAACCGCCGGTTCGTCCGGGGTCGCTTGCTGCAAACTTTTTTGTGCGGCCCGGTGAAATGGATGCGTGGCAAAAACAGCGGCGATCCAGACACTGGTATCAAACAGGGATCCCGGCACGCTTGAGGTCCTCCTCCACTTGCGCGGCCTGTTCTAGCTGAAGCAATTTTTTGGCACTCATCCGCGTTGCAGGTGCCTTGGGATTGCATCGGATCACCGGTAAACCGTTGAGACCGATTTGCACCATCGAGTCAGCCGGCGGTGGCCCCGGCGGCGCCGATGGCGTCAAGCCCATCCCCTGACGCAAAAACTCGGCAACCAAGTCTTTCACCGTGCGCCGCTGCGTGACCGCGCGAAGCTTTACTTCCCGGATCAATTCGCCGGGTAAATCGAGAGTGGTTTTCATAGAGCCAGTTTACCAGCTTGCTGGTTTAACGGCTATGCGCCTTCCTGCCGCGCCGTTCCGTTTATACCTAGCCTTGGCGGACGCGGTGCCGCTACTCCTGAAATTTATGCAAGCTCTGGGCCGCCGGTTTACGCACCGCCGACCGCACTGGCGGCAGTCACGCAATCCGCCTTTGACACCGGGCGTGCGGTGCGCCCGGCAGGCTGGGCGCACCCCAACGGCGATACGTTTGTGACACAATTGTGCTTCACTTTGGGAGCGGCCATGTCTACAACAACCATTCGTCTCGACGCACCGTTAAAGCGGCGTTTTGCTCAGTTGGCGCAGGCCGCCGGACGCACCCCGCACAGCTTGATGGCCGAAGCGCTGGAGCAAAAAGCGGATGAACTCGAAGCGCATGCAGCCTTTATTGAGGTCGCCGCCAGCCGCGATCAAGCGTTGCAATCTGGCCAACAAGCAGTGGATTGGCACGACATGAAAGTCTGGATACGCTCGTCGGTAAAGGCGCGGACCGCCGCAGCCAAGGCGGCAGGTGCCAAGGCACGCGTAAAGTGACGCGTGTCCAAATTTCACCAGAGGTCCGCACTGACTTTGATCGTATTTTCGATCACTTGTTTCGGTACGCACCTGATACCGCCGCCCTTCGCATCGAGGACATCGTCGCTGCAATGGATATTCCGGCATCCAGCCCGATGATCGGCAGGCCAATCCATCAAGGACTGCGCGAATTAGTGATCTCCGGGGTGAGCAATGGATATTTGGCGCTGTATCGCTACGATGCGATGACCGATGTTGCCTACATCCTTGCAGTGCGTAGCCAGCGGGAGCTTCGATACAGAGCGACGTAGCGCCTTGCGTACACTGTGCGGCAGGTGTGTTCTTGTTAGAAGCGAGCGCAGAAAAATCCTTTGAGAATGGCTTCCACCAACGGTTTTCGCGACGTTGCATCGGCACGATTCCAGGAAATCCGAACCTTCGCCAGACTCAATTCCAACAGCAGCGAGCGCCTGGACTTAAGCGTGAGCCGCTGTAGCGATGGCGGCCTTGAGGTGACAGGCGCGTCAGTAACTGCCCGTGCCACGCTACTCCTTGAACTTGCCAAGTCCCTCTGCCGCCTGCTTGCGCACCGCCGCCTGCACCGGCGGCAGCCAGCCGAGCAACACGCCTTTGAGGCCAAGCGCCTGGCGCGCCCAGCGGTAGAGGTCAAATTGGTCGGTGTGCTGCGCGATTTTGCCGTCGCGGAATACGAAAGCAGCGTCGATCCGGTTGACGACGTAGTTGCCGGTGCCGCCGAAGGTATAGGACGCGACCCAATGGGCGCGGCCCTGATTGTCATCAGCCTCAATGCCGCTCGCTTCGATCTTGAGGTCTTTGGCGCGCCGGCACAGCATGCGCCACATGCGGCGCGCGTCATCACCGCGCAGGGTCTCGAACACCGGGTCGGTGAACACCACGTCTTCGGTGTAGCACGCGTTCATGACGGCGCTGTCGCGCCGGCCGAAAGCCTGGTAGAAGGTCTCGATCAATTGGGTGTTGGGGTGCATGCGAGACCCTCCATGAAAAAACCGTCAATACAAAACAACATCAGGTGCCGAAACAACCTCAAGCGCGGCGGATCACCGCCCCGAGCAGCGCCGACCTGCCTTTGTGTCCAGTGCCTTCGTCAATCCCGGCGTCGTACCCGGTCAGTTCGAGAATGCCGCCACCGGCGAACCCAGCGCGCACCATGTCCACCGTGTACAGGTGATCGCGCTCGGGTGGCCCGCCAGTGCCGAAGCCGAGTTGCTCGACCCGGTAGCCTTGCAGGATCAACACGCCGCCAGGTGTTAACGCACGCATGAAGCGTTTGAACAATTGCACGCGCTCGGGCGGGGTGGCGAACTGGATGAAGATGGCAGCGATGACGTCGTAGGTGGCGCGTGGCCAATCGAGTTCGACCAGATTGGCGACGGCGAAGTTGACTGCCGCACCACGCGCAGCGGCAAACGCGCGCGCTTTGGCCACCGCCACTGGTGAGAAATCAATCGCATCGACGGCCAAGCCACGCTGCGCCAGCCAGACGCTGTTGCGCCCTTCGCCATCGGCCACCGACAAGGCGCGCCCGTGCGCGGGCAGGTGGTGTGCCTGCGAAACGAGGTAAGTGTTGGGCGCTTCGCCAAACAAAAAACCGGGCGCGCTATAGCGGCCGTTCCAGCGCTCCAGTGCTTGGGCATGGGTTTTTCGCGGGGCGGGTGATGCGTCTGTATTTTTCATGGCCGGGTGCGTCCTCTGGTTCAGGTGCCTTTATAAACGCGGTGCAGCAATATGCCACCCACCATCGCGCCGGTAAACACCATCGCATCGCGCCCGAAGGTGGACAGCGCGGTGAGCGCGGGGCCGGGGCAGTAGCCGCCGATGCCCCAACCGATGCCGAACAGCAGCGCGCCAATCACCAGCGGCGCGTCGATATCTTTTGAGGTGGGCAACTGCAGCGCGCCGCCGAACAAAGTGAAGGGGCGGTTGACCACAAAGCGGAACGCGATCATGGTGACGCCCGACGCGCCGCCCAGCACCAGCAGCAGGCTGGGATCCCAGGTGCCAGTCACATCGAGAAAATTGAGCACCTTGGACGGATTGCTCATGCCTGAAATCCACAAGCCGAGGCCGAACAGCAAGCCGCCGGCAAACATCGAGAGGTGGCGCATCATGCTGCACCGCCGATCACATGGCGCACCACAAAGGTGGTGGCCATGCCGGTGGAGAGGAACACCAGCACCGACACCAGCGAGCGTGCCGACAAGCGGCCGAGGCCGCAGACACCGTGGCCGCTGGTGCAGCCGGACCCCATGCGCGTGCCAAAGCCGACCAGCAGGCCGGCTGCGATGATCCAGCCAATCGACAAGCCGGAGCCGGGCAGCGCAGCTGCGCCAAACACGGCTTGATCGACGAAGCCGGCTGCGATCAAGCCGGCCACGAAGGCCCAGCGCCAGGCGGTGTCGCCCGGCTTGGGCAACAGTGCGCCGCTGAAAATACCGGAGATGCCGGCGATGCGCCCGTGCGCCAGCAGCAGCCAGACCGAGGCCAGGCCGATCAGGATGCCGCCCGCGAGCGCCGGGCCGGGGGTGAAATTGACGATGGTCATGCGGTGGTTCCTTTTAAGACAATGACGCGGGAGGGCGGACAGGTGCCGAGGAAAAAAATGTGCGATCAAAAATAGAAAAGTGCATCACGCCAAGAATGGCTGTAGGAGCGGGTTTCAGATGATTCATTGGCTAGCAGTGTCTCTGGGAGCGGATCTTGCGGAAGGTCCTGGTGCGGTTCTTCTAGCAGTTCTTGAAGTTGCGCCTATAGAAAAAGTTGGGCCGGCCCACATCGTCACATCTCCAGCCGCCACGGCAGGCCGCGAAAACGCCAGCCCTCTACCGTGTTGCGGCGGCCTTGCGCATCCGGGTCGCCTTCAAACCCTTCGAGCACGTCGAAGGCATGCGCGAAGCCGGCTGCCACTGCCGTCTCCGAGGCCGGCTTGGAGCGCTTGGCCGAGCGGCACAGCATCAGCAGCACATCGCCCGGCGCAGCCACGGCCTTGAGTTGGTCCACAAAATTGGGATTGCGCACCAGGCCGCCATCGGTGAAGTGGCTCCACGGCACCAGGATCGAGCCGGGGATGCGCCCGACCCAGACCCACTCGGCGCGCGAGCGCACGTCGATCACTTTGACGCCCAGCTCCTGCATCAGGGCGTGGGTTTCATCGGGTGTGACAGCACCGGCGTAACGCATGCTGTCATTCACATTGCGCGCGCGCGCGGTGGCGAGGATGGCTTGTGCGGCGGGGCTGAGGCGCGGTTCGGTGGCAGCAGCGGTGTGGTTCGTTTCAAGCGGCATGACTTTCTCCTGCACGTTTGTTGGCGGGGACTGCGACATCAATCAGTTTAGGGCGCGGCAGGTCGAGCGCGCCCATCAAGGCGATAAATTCTGCCCGGGTTTTGCCGGCGA
>JANOYK010000757.1:0-4742 GCA_031428855.1 Burkholderiales bacterium
ACCCGGCGCAGTTGTTTGAGCGCATCGCGCCGTTTGCGGATCCGCGCGAGTTTCTCGCTCATGACACCTTTGCCCAAGACCTGCGCGCCGCCATGCAGGCCGACCTCGCCGCTGCGCACGCTGCGCCGTTATTGATGGACAGCGCCGCCGCCGCCGCAGTCGAATTGCCCGATGCCCCGTGGGCGCGGCGCGCGCAAGGCGTGTTCGCCAACCAGCTTGCGCGCGCGCAGCCGCAGCGCGCCCATGCAATAGTGGTGCGTCTGAACGATGGCTATAGCGTCAGCGTGCGCGCGCCACTCGCCGCGCCGTCCGGGGCCGATGCCCTGTGCCGCCAGTTCGCCAGCGGCGGTGGCCGCGCCGGGGCGGCCGGCATCAACCATTTGCCGTCTGCTGCGTTACATCGTTTCTTGGCCGCGTTCGGTCAGGCTTTCGCGCCACCGGGTCAATCGCAACAGTGATGGGAGAAAAATATGAGTGAGTCCAGTTCCGCCCTGAGCCGCTTCAAGCAATGGCTCAAGCCCGGCGCGGCACCGCGCGCGATCCAGTCACAAACCGATCTGCTGCGCACCTGGGGCCGTGAGATCGACGCCTGCGCACGCGAGCAGGGTGGCGCGATTGCGGCGCGTACGCGCGCCGCCGGGCTGATCCCGCTTTATTGCGACATGAACGCCGTCACCCGCACGGCAGCGCTCAACGCGCTCGCGGTGCAGTTAAAACCCGCTGCCGATGCGGTGCAGACTGCCTACTCCGCTTACCAGCAGGCCAGCGGCAGCAGCGCCGAATGGAGCGCCGAAGTGCAGTTGCGCACGGCGCTGCAGTCGCCGCGCTCGCGCGTGATCCGTCTGCTCGGTTCGGCTTTCGGCGGCGTGCGCTTTCTGGTGGCGCTGCGCGCTGAAATGTTTGACCTCATCAAGACCGAACCGCAACTGCTGGTGCTCGACGCCGAGCTGGCGGCGCAACTGGCTGACTGGTTTGATGTCGGTTTTCTCGAACTGCGCCGCATCGGCTGGGAGTCGCCGGCCCACATTCTCGAAAAACTGATGCAGTACGAAGCAGTGCATGAAATCGGCTCGTGGGCGGACATGAAAAATCGGCTCGATGGCGACCGCCGCGTTTACGCGTTTTTTCATCCGCGCCTGCGCGATGAGCCGCTGGTGTTTGTTGAAGTCGCGCTGACTGCTGACATCGCCGGCAACGTGCAAACCCTGCTCGACCAGGCCGCCCCGGTGTTCGACACGCGCCGTGCGCGCGCCGCCATGTTCTATTCGATCTCCAGCACCCAGCCCGGTTTGCGCGGCATCTCGTTTGGCAATTTTTTGCTCAAACGCGTGGTCGAAGATTTGACGCGCGATTTTCCCAAGCTCGAACATTTCGTCACGCTCTCGCCGATTCCCGGCTTTGCGTCCTGGCTTAAGCAACAGCCGCTGCCGCAGGCGCTGCGCGATGCGCTCGCCACCGATTGGCGCGTTGATGAAAAATTAAGCACCGAAATGCGCGCCCCTCTGATGAGCCTGGCCGCGCACTACCTGCGTGATGTCAAACGCCATGGCCGCCCGGCCGATGCAGTGGCGCGCTTTCACCTCGGCAATGGCGCGCGGCTGGAGCGCCTCAACTGGCTGGCCGATGTATCAGACAAGGGGTTGAACCAATCGCACGGGCTGATGGTCAACTATTACTACGACCTCGACGACATCGAAGACAACCTCGAAGCGTTTGATGCCGAAGGCCGCATCGCCGCCAGTGGCCGCCTGGCGCGCCTAGCTGAAGTGGGGCGGCGCATGCTTGAGCAGAGTCAACGCGCGGCGGCGTAGATTCGCGGGACAATTTCACTCTTCTCCAGCCGCTTCCCCCACCGCTATTGCATCACCATCACCGCGCCAACCACAGAATTGGCGATTCACATTTCCAGGAGACAACAACATGACCCAGCGCAGAACATTTCTACAACACACCGCAGCCCTTGGTGCTGCCGCCACTCTTGGCAACAGCGGCAGCGTGTTCGCGCAAGGTGCGTGGCCAACCAAGCCGGTGCGGGTCATCAACCCGTTCCCGGCTGGTGGCGGTACTGATGTGTTTTTGCGTCCGGTGGCGGCGCGCCTGTCGCAGGTGCTCGGTCAGCAGTTCACGGTCGAAAACATGGGCGGTGCTGGCGGCACCGTGGGCGCAGCAGCAGCGGCCAAAGCGCCGGCCGATGGCTATACCCTGTTCTGCGGCGCGGTGCATCACGCCATTGCCGAGTCGCTCTACACAAAGCTGCCCTACAGCCTTGAAAAAGACTTCGTGCCAGTCACTGTGCTCGCCTACATCCCCAACGTCGTGGTGGTGCATCCGAAGCACACCGACATCAACACCTTTGCCGATTTCCTCGCCTACGCCAAGAAAAATCCGGGCAAGCTCAATTTCGGCTCGGCCGGCAACGGCACTTCGCACCACCTCACGGTCGAGCTGTTCAAACAGCTCACCGGCACCTTCATGACCCACATTCCGTATCGCGGGGCCGGCCCGATGATGCAGGACTTGCTGGCCGGACAGGTCGATTTCGCGTTCGACGGCATGGGCACCTCGGCGGCCCAGATCAAGAGCGGCAAATTGAAAGCGCTCGCCGTGACCAGTGCCAAGCGCGTGCCCGCCTTCCCCGATATCCCGACCATGGAAGAGGTCGGCATCAAGGGCTATCAGGCCACCACCTGGTATGGGCTGTGGGCGGGCCGGGGCACGCCGGCCGAGGTGGTGACGCGGACCCAGCAGGAAGTCGCCAAGATCATGCAAGAGCCCGGCATCAAGGAATTTTGGTTTAACCAGGGCGCGGATCTGGGCGGTCAATCACCGGCCGAGTTTGGCAAATTCGTTCACAGCGAGATTGAAAAATGGGCCAAGGTAGTCAAGGCCTCGGGCGCTAAAATCGACCTCTGACCGTTTCCTTTTCGTCAAAACGGCCCCGGCCCGGCGCAGTCAAAGCGCGGGTGCGTGGCTTTTTTTCTGCCCTGTCATTCGCTTAACTGCGATTGGCTCAACCGCACGCTCACATGCACACTCCCGTTTCCTTTGTTCGCGATGGCGCTATCGGCACCGTCACCCTCTCCACCCCCGGCAAACTCAATGCGCTCTCGGTCGCACACTGGGAATCACTCAAGGACACCATGCGCACAGTGGCTCTGGGAGCGGGTCTTAAAGCGATTGTCGTGCGCGGCGCGGATGCCAATTTTGCGGCGGGAGCCGACATCGGCGAATTTCAAACCGTGCGTGCCAACGTCGCCGACGGCATCCGCTATCACGAAGAAACCGTGAAGGGGGCGTTGCTGGCGATTGCTGAATGCCCCGTGCCCACGGTCGCGCTGATCGAAGGCGCGTGCGTTGGCGGCGGGCTGGAGATCGCCTGTTCATGCGACATGCGCATCGCTGGTGAGTCAAGCCGCTTCGGCGTGCCGATCAATCGCCTGGGTTTTCCGCTCGCGCATAGCGAAATGGCCGGCCTGCTCGCGCTGGTGGGCAAAGCCGTCACCCTCGAAATTTTGCTCGAAGGCCGCGTCTTCGGCGCGCGCGAGGCCTATGACAAGGGCCTGCTCACACGCATCGTCGCAGATGAGGCAGTGGAGAAAGAAGCCTACGCCACGGCAGCACGCATCGCCGCCGGCGGCCCCAACGCCGCGCGCGCCAACAAGCGCTGGGTGCGGCGTCTGATGGCTGCCGCCGCGCCGCTCGATGAAGCCGAAGTGCGCGAGCATTTTTCGTTCTTCGAGAGCGGCGAATACCGCGAAGGCGTGCGCGCATTTCTCGCCAAGACCAAACCCGATTTCAAATAACTTTCACCCGATCGACTAAAGGACTCACCATGCCCGGCCCGCTCTCCCATATCCGTGTGCTCGACCTCTCGCGCGTGCTCGCCGCGCCCTGGACCGGCCAAAACCTCGCCGACTTGGGCGCTGAAGTCATCAAGGTCGAGCGCCCGAAAAGCGGCGACGACTCGCGCGCCTACGGCCCGCCGTGGTTGAAAGACCGCGACGGCAAAGACACCCAAGAGTCTGCCTATTTCGCCTCGGCCAATCGCGGAAAAAAATCGATCACCATCAACCTCTCCAAACCCGAAGGCCAGCAACTGGTGCGCGACTTGGCCAGCAAATGCGACGTGCTGCTGGAGAACTACAAATACGGCGACCTCGACCGTTACGGCCTGGGTTGGAACGACCTGAAAAAAATCAACCCGCGCCTGATCTATTGCTCCGTCACCGGCTTCGGCCAGACCGGCCCCTACCGCGAGCGCCCCGGCTATGACTTCATGATCCAGGGCATGGGTGGCTTCATGTCGATCACCGGCGAAAAAGACGGTGAGCCAGGTGCCGGCCCGCAAAAAGCCGGCATCCCGATCATCGACATCATGACCGGCATGTACGCCTCGATTGCCGTCTGCGCCGCACTCACGCACCGTGCCGAGACCGGCATCGGCCAGCATCTCGACTTGGCCTTGCTCGACACCCAAGTCGCCATCCTCGCCAACCAGGGCGCAAACTTTCTCGCCACCGGCGTCGCACCGGGGCGGCTCGGCAATGCGCACCCGAACATCGTGCCGTATCAGCCGTTCAAAACTTCTGATGGCGATGTGATCGTCGCCTGCGGCAACGACAATCTGTTCGGCAAGCTGTGCGAGGTAATGAACCGCAGCGATCTGCCCAAGGATGCGCGCTTCGCCTCCAACGCCAAGCGCGTCGAGAACCGCAACGTGCTGGTGCCGATTCTGCAAGCCG
>JANOYK010000758.1:0-1737 GCA_031428855.1 Burkholderiales bacterium
CGCCGGCAGATATTGATGGCTCCGCAGCTTACCCTGCGGGGCCATTTTTTTGGCACTGCCAATGCAGTACCATGCGCGGCGTTGCTTTACCGTTTGATGATCCAGGGAGACGTTTCATGCTCAAGATTTGGGGCCGCATCAATTCGATCAACGTGCAAAAAGTGATGTGGGCGGTGGCGGAGCTTGATCTCCAATACGAGCGGGTCGATGCCGGCCTGCACTTTGGCGGCGTCAACCAGCCGTGGTACCGCGCGATGAATCCGAACGGCCGCGTGCCGGTCATCAACGACGATGGCTTTGTGCTGTGGGAATCGAACAGCATCGTGCGCTACCTCGCATCAAAACACGGGGCCGGCGCACTGGAGCCGTCCGATCTGCGCACCCGCGCCGATGCCGGCCGCTGGATGGACTGGGCCAGCAGCACCATGCACCCGGTGATGACGCCGCTGTTCTGGGGCTTGATCCGCACGGCACCGGAACAGCGCGACGCCGCTGCGCTCGATGATTTGCGCGGCAAGATGGAAGAGGTGATGGCAATTCTGGATGCGCAACTGGCACAGCGCGCGTTTGTGGCGGGCGATGATTTCACGATGGGCGATATTCCGGTGGGCTGCTTCACCCAGCGCTGGCTGGCGCTGCCGGTGGCGCACGGCACGCACCCGCATGTGGCGCGCTGGGTAGCGCAGCTGGAAGCGCGGCCAGGATTTCTTGCGCACGTCAAGATGCCGCTGTCGTGAAGCTGCGGCCGGTTTTTATGTTTGAAAGGAAACGTCATGACTGTTGCGTTTGAAACCGCTACGCTGGCCGGCGGCTGCTTCTGGTGTATTGAGGCAGTGTTCGACGATCTCAAAGGGGTGCAATCGGTCGAGTCGGGCTACATGGGCGGGCGCACGCTCAACCCCACCTACGACGACATTTGCACCGGCGCAACCGGCCACGCCGAGGTGATCCGCGTCACATTTGATCCGGCGCTATTGCGCTACGCAGATCTGCTGCGCGTGTTCTTCACGATTCACGACCCGACCACGCTCAACCGCCAAGGCAACGACAGCGGCACGCAATACCGTTCGGCGATTTTTTATCACTCGGACTCGCAGATGAACACGGCGCGCGAAGTGATCGATGAGGTCACGCGCGAACCGGTGTATCGAGATGCCATCGTCACTGAAGTCACGGCAGCGTCGGCGTTTTACATCGCCGAGAACTACCATCAGGAGTATTTCGCGCGCAATCCGAACCAGCAGTATTGCCTGTTCGTGGTCGCGCCCAAGGTGGCGAAGTTCCGCAAGACGTTTGCAGCGCGTCTGAAAAAGTAGGGGTCCGCTTGGGTTAAGAGCGCTCCTGTGCAGTACCAACCGCCAAGAGTGGCTCCAGCAGCGCCTCACCGGCAATCATCATATAAGAGCCGCTCCTGGAGCGGCTTTCAAGCAAGAGCCGCTCCTGGAGCGGCTTTCAAGCCGGTTAGCTGTTTGATTTTTCCAGCAACCGGTCTGCAATCGCCTGCGCCAGTTTGTAAATGGTGAGCGGCGCGCTGCCCTCGGCCTTGTTGTTGGCGCTGATGTAGACCGGCTGGCCGGCCAGGGCCGTGGCGGCGGCGACCTTGGCGAGGGTGGCGCGAGAGGCCGGGTCTTCGTCGACCAGCCGGTTGAACGGCGCGTACTGCGCCTTCGCTTCGTCGTATTTAAAACCAGCGTGCAGGTTCCAGCGCGCCACCAGCGGGCCGGGCCAGAGCGCGCG
>JANOYK010000759.1:0-5080 GCA_031428855.1 Burkholderiales bacterium
ATTGTGGCTTGAACGCGCGCTCGACCAGGTGCGGGTTGTGATGCAGGATGTGAAAGTAAAAATCGCGCCAGATCAACTCGGCCAGCCACACTTCGGCACCACGCCCGCCGGCAAAGTCTGCTGCACCATGCCACGCCTTCCAGGCTTCGCGCGCCAGCGTGCGAATCGAAATAGTGCCAAAGCGCAAATGCACCGATAGATACGACGGCCCTTTGACAGCAGGAAAATTGCGCCGCTCCTCATAGGCGGCCATGCGTTTCCTGAAATCGGAGAACACTTGTTGCGCACCTGCCTCACCGGGGCGGATGCCGAGTGCGTCGAGGCCGCCTGGCTCAAACCCGATGTCGCTCAGCGCAGGCAAAAGCGCAGACACCACCGGTGCAGCCAGCGATGTGAGATATCGCTCCACTGGGTAAGAACCGAGATAAAACGCATCGAGCTTTTTAAGCACCGCGTTTTTGTACGGCGTAAACACCGAATAAAACGTGCCACTGCCAGTGAGGATTTCGTCCTTCTCGAACAGCACCTGATCCTTGAAGGTGTGAAACGCGATGCCGCCGGTTTGGAGTTGCTGCCGCACCGCCGCGTCACGCGCGTTGGCAGCCGGTTCGTAGTCGTGATTGGTGAACACGGCATCGACTTTGAGTGCTTGCGCCAGAGCGGGAATGTCTTGTGCGGCCAACCCATGCAGCACGATCAGCGCGCCGCCATGTCTGCGCAGCGCCGCATCGAGTTCCACCAGCGACGCATGAATAAACTCCACCCGGCGATCAGTGCGCGAGGGCAGCGCATCGAGAATCGTGCGGTCGAAAACGAACACGCAGTACACCCGGCGTGCCGATTTCAATGCGTGGTACAGCGCCGCGTTGTCCGCAATCCGCAGATCGCGGCGAAACCACATCAGGGCAGTGTCAATACGCATCGGCGCGCAGCCAGGTCAGAGTCGCTTCAGACCGCGATGCTGCAAGGGCTATTTGCCAGATTTTGGCAGACGCACCGACACATCCCAACCCAATGCTGCGGCCCGTTTTGCAAACGCTTTGTCAAACGTGGCAAGCGTCACGCCGGGTGGGGTGGACGTCCACAACAGCGCGTCAAACCAGTCTATGCCCACTTCGACGCCATCGAGCGCCTGGGCGAGACGCAACGCGTGTTCACACTCAACATTTGGCAAATTGAGCAGGTTGCGGCTCGCCCGCAACACCGCCGGCAAACCGACGCTGTACACCGATCTGAGCACAAAACCCATTTCACCAAGCGCCAACACGGTGACATAACAGGGGTTGCGCTCCATCATGCGCTTCGCGACAACGGACAGCATGCTGTCGTCGTCTAATGCACCGCGCACCAAAATATTGGTGTCAAGAGCAATCAAGGGATCAGTCTTCGGCTGCGTTGGCGGCTTCGCGCGCCTTGATCCGGTCGATCATCCAGGCGCGCTTGCGCCGTTCAGCCTCCGCTGGCGTGACCGGCTTGGCGTACTGTTTCAGGCAGCCGATGAAATCATCCACCTTGCCGGTTTTGGCCGGCATCAAATAGGGCCGCACCTTCTCGCTGACAAAATGGCTGATCTGCCCTTTGCCGACCTGGCGGTGCAGGCCTTCGTAAATATCGTCGGGAACCGACAGGGTCAGTTTTTGCATGAAACACCTCCACAGCCTGATGCAGTAATGAAGCCAAGTATAGCGCATACGTAGAGCCTACGTATGCAATGTTGAGGCCGGCTAAGCTGCTTTGTTCACCAGCAGCTTCCCAATCGCATCCTGCCATTTACCCAGTTTTTCATCCCGGTTCATTGGCTGCGGCTCGAACACTTTTTCGCGCTGCCACAGAGCGGTGATCTCGTCCTGGTCTTTCCAGAATCCCACCGCCAGGCCTGCCAGATACGCAGCACCGAGAGCGGTGGTCTCCTGCACCTTGGGGCGCACTACCGGCACGCCGAGCAGGTCGGCCTGAAATTGCATCAGCAGATTGTTGGCGCTGGCGCCGCCATCGACGCGCAGCTCCTTGAGGTACAGATCCGCATCGGCTTCCATGCTGCGCAACACGTCGGCGGTTTGAAACGCGATCGATTCGAGCGCAGCGCGCGCGATGTGGGCTTTGGTGGTGCCGCGGGTCATGCCGAAGATGGCACCTTGCGCACGCGGATCCCAATAGGGCGCGCCCAGGCCGGCGAAGGCCGGCACCACGGTAACGCCGCCCGCGTCCGGCACGCTCATGGCCAGCGCTTCGACCTCGGCCGAGGTCTTGATAAGCCCTAAGCCATCGCGCAGCCACTGCACCACCGCGCCGGCCATGAAGACACTGCCTTCGAGCGCGTATTGTCTCGCTGCGCCCGCACCCGCCACAGCACCCCCACCGGCCTGTGCATCGGCCCCGGCATCTGAACCAGCTCCTGCCGCTGCGCCCGCACGCAGCGCCTGCGCTGCCGCCGTGGTGATGAGGCCATTGGTTGATTTGAGTGCTTTTTCTCCAGTGTGCATCAGCATGAAGCAGCCGGTGCCGTAGGTGTTTTTGGCGAGGCCGGAGGTGGTGCAAGCCTGGCCGAACAGCGCCGCCTGCTGGTCACCGGCGACGGCGGCAATCGGCACCGCCATGCCGAAATGATCGGCGTGGGTGTGGCCGAGCACGCCTGACGAGGGCTTGACCTCGGGCAGCATGGTCGGTGGCACGCCAAACAGAAACGCGAGCGAATCGTCCCAGTCGCCGTTGTGGATGTTGTAGAGCTGGGTGCGCGAGGCGTTGGTGATGTCGGTCAGATGCAGTGCGCCGCGGTCCGCGCGCCCCCCGGTCAATTTCCAGATCAGCCAGGTGTCGATGGTGCCAAAGGCCAACTCACCGGCGTCGGCGCGTTCGCGCAGGGTGCGGCCGCTGCCGTCGCTGTTGGCGGTGTGGTCGAGCAGCCAGGAGATTTTGCTGGCCGAAAAATAGGCATCGAGCACCAGGCCGGTCTTGGCCAGCACGTCTGGCTCGCGGCCTTCACTCTTCAAATTTTCGCAGCGCTTGGCGGTGCGCCGGTCCTGCCAGACGATGGCGTTCGCAATCGGCTTGCCGCTGGCGCGATCCCACATCACGGTGGTCTCGCGCTGGTTGGCAATGCCAATCGCGGCAACATTTTTGGCCGAGGTCTTGGCCTTGAACAACACTTCCTGCGCCACACCCAATTGCGATTGCCAGATTTCTTCCGGGTCGTGCTCGACCCAACCCGGCTGCGGAAAAATCTGCCTGATCTCTTTTTGCGCCATCGCCACCGGCGTGCCTGCATGGTCAAACAAAATGGCGCGTGAGCTGGTGGTGCCTTGATCGAGCGCGAGGATGTATTGGCTCATGCGGTCTGCTCCGGTGGGTGCGTCAGGGGGTTGGCAAGTGGTTTGGCAAGTGGTTTGACAAGTGCGGCAGCCAGCGCAGGCATTCTAGCGGAGAGGCTTGATGGGAGCGGTTTTCAGGCTCGTCGCGGACGTCAGCCGGACGCGTTTGAGCCAGGAGAAATGGGTGCGGATGTTACAATCGAAGCCGTCATTTTTTCGCAGTTTTTACTCTCAAAACCGCCATGAACGCCTCTCAAATCCGCGAAAAATTCCTGTCCTACTTCGAGTCCAAGGGTCACACCCGCGTTGCCTCCAGCCCGCTGGTACCGGGCAATGACCCGACTCTGTTGTTCACCAACTCAGGCATGGTGCAGTTCAAGGATGTGTTCACCGGCACCGAGCAGCGCTCGTACAAGCGCGCCACTTCGTCGCAGCGCAGTGTGCGCGCGGGGGGCAAGCACAACGATCTGGAAAACGTCGGCTACACCGCGCGCCACCACACGTTTTTTGAAATGCTCGGCAACTTTTCGTTTGGCGATTATTTCAAGCAGGATGCGATTCAATACGCGTGGGAGTTGCTGACCGGTGTCTACGGTCTGCCTAAAGACAAACTGTGGGTCACGGTCTACATTGACGACGACGAGGCTTACAACATCTGGGCCAACGGGATCGGCGTGCCGGCCGAGCGCATCGTGCGCATCGGCGACAACAAGGGTGCGAAATACGCGTCCGACAATTTCTGGCAAATGGCCGACACCGGGCCGTGCGGGCCCTGCTCCGAAATTTTTTACGACCACGGCGCGGACGTGGCAGGCGGCCCGCCCGGCTCGCCCGATGCTGATGGCGACCGCTATATCGAAATCTGGAATCTGGTGTTCATGCAGTTCGACCGCCAGGCTGATGGCAGCATGCCGCGTCTGCCCAAGCCCTGCGTCGATACCGGCATGGGCCTGGAGCGCATCGCGGCGGTGTTGCAGCAGGTGCATTCCAATTACGAGATTGACCTGTTTCAGGATTTGATTAAAGCGGCCGGGCGTGAAACGCTGGTGAAGGATTTGTCACAGCCCTCACTCAAGGTGATTGCCGATCACATCCGCGCCTGCTCGTTCCTCATCATCGATGGCGTGATTCCGTCCAACGACGGGCGCGGCTACGTGCTGCGCCGGATCATCCGCCGCGCACTGCGGCATGGCCACAAGCTGGGGCAGCCCAAGCCGTTCTTTTACAAGCTGGTCAAGGATCTGGTGCTGGTGATGGGTACCGCCTACCCCGAACTGACCGCCCATGCCAAACGTGTCGAAGAGACCCTGCTGGCCGAGGAAGAACGCTTTGCCGAGACGCTGGAAAACGGCATGAAGATGCTCGACGCCGCCCTCGCACGCGAAGGCAATCTGCTCGATGGCGACACTGTGTTCACGCTCTACGATACGTTTGGTTTTCCGGTCGATCTCACGGCAGACGTGGCGCGCGAGCGTGGCAAGAGCATCGACATCGCCGGCTACGAAGCGGCGATGGATCAGCAGCGCAAACAGGCGCGCGCGTCGAGCAAATTCAAGATGGCGGCAGGGGTCGCCTACGACGGCGGCAAGACTGCGTTCAAGGGCTACGACACGCTCAAGGTCGATGCGTGCCGCATCGTCGCGCTCTACAAGGATGGCGCGGCGGTCGAGTCGCTGGCGCATGGCGAGGCCGGCATTGTGGTGCTCGATCAAACGCCGTTTTACGCCGAGTCGGGCGGGCAGGTGGGCGATGCCGGCGAGCTGGCCTCATCC